>JAZSDB010000216.1:0-1549 GCA_045530975.1 Eubacteriales bacterium | reverse complement strand
GGGCATAAAGGGCAAAATCATCGCATGGCTCGCCCCGTCGGCAATTACCGCAATTGCGGTTGCTCTGCTTGGGATAAGCTATTTCAATTTCGTTATAATCTTTCTTCACCTTATCCTCCTTTGGGCATTGGCTGACCTTGGCTTTTTCCTTTATTCAAAAATATTCAAAAAGCAAATCAAATATTTTTTTCAGGGTATAACCGCCGTTGTATTAACAATTGCAGTCCTGTCTGTGGGATGGGTGCTTGCCCACCACGTATACCGCACCGATTACAGCTTCACCACCGAAAAAGAATTGGATAACTGTCGCATCCTTCAAATAACCGATTTGCATCTGGGCACAACCCTTGACGGCGAAGGCTTCGCCAAGGAATTAAAGCTTATCCAAGCCGAAAACCCCGATATTTTGGTCATAACGGGCGACTTTGTTGATGATGAAACCAAAGCTTCGGATATGGTCATCGCCTGTAACGCCCTGGGGGATTTCAAGGCAAAGCACGGTGTCTATTTCATCTTCGGCAATCACGATAAGGGCTATGGAGATTATCGGGATTTCAGCTCTGCCGATTTGGAATATAACCTCTTAAAAAACAACGTTACCGTCCTTCGTGACGACGTTGTTCTTATAAACGACAGCTTTTACCTTATCGGTCGGTGTGATAAAAGCGACCGCAGCCGAAAAACCATGGCAGAGCTTACCCAAGGCTTAGATAAAACCAAATATACCGTGGTTTTGGACCATCAGCCCAACGATTACGCCGCCCAAGCGGAATCGGGGGTGGATTTAGTCCTTTCCGGCCATACCCACGGCGGCCATATCTTTCCCGCAGGTCCACTTGGTGTATTAATAGGCGCCAACGACAGCTATTACGGCGCCTCCCATATTGATAATACCGATTTCCTGGTGTCCTCGGGCATATCCGGCTGGGCAATTGCCTTTAAAACAGGTTGTATTTCCGAATACGTGGTTATAGATATAAAGAGTGAATAAAGTGTTTGCATAATAAAAAATCCCGATAGATTAAATTCTATCGGGATTTTTTATCTCTAAACTATCCTGTTTCTTGTTCCGCCGTTAAAGAACACGCGAATGTTTTCGCATATCTCATTCATGCATCTCATGCGGGATTCATAAGCCCCCCAAGCCATGTGGGGCGTAAGGCAAACGTTTTTACGGTTTCTTATCCTATATAAAGGGTTGTCCTTGGGCATTGGCTCAGCGGAATAAACGTCACACCCGAAAAAGCCAATCTTTCCGCTTTCCACCGCCGAGGCAACGGCACCTTCGTCTGTAACCGCCCCTCTTGCCACGTTAACGAGGAACACCCCGTCCTTCATCATGGCAATCTCCTTTTCGCCTATCATGCCTCTGGTCTCCTCGGTGAGAGGGGTATGTATGGTAATTATGTCCGAAATTTTCAGCAATTCCTCCAAACTTACGCATTCCTCACCCTCAATAGGGGTGCGCTTGTTTACAACAAGCCTGCATCCCAAGGCCTTGGCACCGTCGCCGACCCTTTTGCCGATACCTCCGTACCCGATAATACCC
>JAZSDB010000224.1:0-4523 GCA_045530975.1 Eubacteriales bacterium | reverse complement strand
GCCGCAGGAGTAATCCTGCGGCTTCTTCTTTTCTGTTGACAATTTGTAAATATGGATGTATAATATCTATTTAATAAAAGGTGCAAAAACAGTACATAATTCCCGATAAAAGGATAGGATCTGTAAATTATGATAAAAGACCGTTCGGGCAATATTATTGCTTCAGATAATCAGCAGGAAAGCACACTGTCTTTCTTGTATGAAACTGCTTTTGGCAGAATTCTTACAAAAATGCTTTGTCGCAGATTTATTTCCAATCTGGGCAAGGCCTATATGTCGTCCCGTTTTTCCAAGGGACGTATTAACAAGCTTATCAAAAAGCATAATATCGATATGAACGATTACGAGCAAAGGGAATTTTCCTCCTTTAACGATTTCTTCACCCGAAAAATCGCAGAAGGAAAAAGACCTGTGGATGAGGATGTAAATTCGGTTATTGCCCCTGCCGATTCCAAGCTTACCGTTTATGATATAAGCGAGGACAGCGTTTATAAAATCAAGGGTGCCCAATACAGCATTTCCAAGCTTTTGGGCAACGATTTGGAGCTTGCACGTGAATTTATCGGCGGAAAATGTCTTATTTACCGCCTTTCTGTAGATAATTACCATAGATATTGCTATCCCGATAAGGGTAGGGAATTGAGCTATCGCTTTATTCCCGGCATACTTCATACCGTAAACCCTATTGCTACCGCAAGATACGATGTTTACGGCAAAAACTGCCGTGAGCTTACCGTTCTTTCCACAGAAAACTTCGGAAAGATTGCCTATATCGAGGTGGGTGCAATGATGGTTGGCCGCATAAACAATTATCACAACGGTGAGGAATTTCTCCGCGGTGAAGAAAAGGGATATTTTTCCTTTGGCGGCTCCACAATAATTCTCCTTTATCAAAAGGATGCAATTGTGTTGGATGAGGATATTGCCGAAAACAGTAAAACCGAAATAGAAACCACCGTTCTCTACGGTGAAAAGGTTGGTATAAAGGCCAAAGCAAAGGGAGGTGCAGCTCTTGACACGTGACCTCGCTCTCGGAAAATGTGCAGTGGCGGTGGCCTTTGATAAAGACGGAACAAGGGCCGAAAATCAAATCAAGGTTGCCCTCACAACGGGACAAAGCGGAGATATTTCGGACAAATACGTAAATTGGACGGAATTTTCCTACGGGCTGGGCAGGGAAATCACCGTGGATTTAGGTGACCTATATGCCGTCAGCAGTTTGGAAATGAGCTTCCTGCACGATAAAAAATCGGGCGTGATTTCACCTGCGCAGGTTGAATTTTTCCTGTCGGAAAATGGTGAGGATTTTTACGGCGCATCAGCTGTAAACGCCCCTTATCCCCCTTCCTTTGATATGTGTGTTCGCTCCCGTTATAAGGCGGATTTCGGACACGCTTTCTGTGCCCGATATGTAAAAGCCGTTTTTGATGTGGATTTGCAGTCCTGCTGCGATAGCTTCAAGGTTTACGGTGATAATTGCGATGGCTTTGAAAGCCAATTAAAGGGCGAAATCGCAAAAGAATACAGTCCCAAGGGCTATGCGCCCCGTAGCAACGATGGCGTGGGCGATATGTGCTGTGTTTATTACGGATACAGCGAAAACGGCGAAATTTCCCAAGGTGCAGTGGAGCTTTTGCCCCACGTTGCCTATCTGGATAGCCGTCTTGCTGTCAGCGGATTGATGTTTGACAGCTTGGTTTTCCGCTATAATGACCTCAGCCCCTCGGGCGGTTGCTATGGCTTTAACGGAAAAGAAACAAATATGAGCGATTGGGAATATCTGCTCAATTCGCTTTTCGCCTTCAATAAAAATATAGATGCCCTCAATGACGTAGTTGGCGATATGAAGAAATCGTTGGGACTCCCCGCCGGATATAAGTATAAGATTTTTCTTACTGCGCCTGTGCCCAAGGTTTCGTTAAACAACTTTGGTGATTATAACCGTGACGGTATTGAGGATAAGCTTATCACAACCGAGGATTGCGTAAATGCATATTTGTGGTTTGTTGATGAGGCAACAAGACGCTTTAATGGGCTGTCCTATCTCAATCTTTCTCTTGAAGGATGGCTTTGGAACGGTCCCACCCTTTCGCCCATATACCGTGATGACGAGATGAATTTGGCAAAGCAATGTATAGACGGCTTGCACAGCAGGGGATTTAAGTGCCTCTATGCGCCTGATTACCGTTGCGGTGCTGTTCATAAGTCCTCGGAGCCAGGATTTGATTACGTAACCCCCTCTGCGGTTAACGAATATGACAGCGAGAATTATTATTTCGTTTGTCGTAAATATGGCTTCGGTGCCTCGGTAATATTACGCGATGAGCAGGAAATAGGTGCTGTTCTCAATAATCTTGCCGAAAAGGGTATGCAGAATACGGTGCATCTTTTCAGCCCTCTTTCCCATAATACGGTATTAAAGTGGGCAACTGCCGAAAACAAAGAGATAAGAAGCAATTATGATAAGCTATACGGCTTTATAAAGGGCAATACTTTGGTTTCAAAGGAAGAGCAGACCGAAAAGGAAAGCGCTGCTCCTGCCGATGAAATTGCGGCAGAAGCCAACGAGGAAATGAGGGAGGATGCGCCCTCCGGGCTTCCCGAGATTACCTCAGCAGAAGAGGTGAGCAGGGATGCTATCCCCGAGAATGACGAAGAAAATGCTTTCGCCGAAGCAATTCCTCAAAAAGAATCCAAAGAGGAAGAGCACAGTGCAGAGGATAATAGGGAAGTGCCTTATTTCCAAATGGAAACCGATTTTTCCGCCGAGGAAGGCGAGGGCATAGAACTGCATATCACCCCCAATGACAGCAAGGGCGGCATCACCGTCGGTGAAGGCGTTTCCGAGCTTATCATTCGTATAGATCCCGAAAAGAATGAGAAGGAAATCGGTGAAAGGACAGTTCCCGAAAAGCCCCTTCCCAAAAAGAAGAATAACAAAAAGCGCAATAAAAAAATAGCCATCGGCGCAGGTGTTGCGGCTTTGGTGGGTATTGCATATATTATTAAAAAACTTACGGATAAGGATTAAGAAGGAAAAAAGATATGAACAAAAGAAATCTTACAATGCTTTGTGACTATTATGAAATAACCATGGCAAACGGTTATTTCCGTTGCGGCAAAAAGGATACCATTGCCTATTTTGATGTATTTTTCCGTGATATTCCCGACGGTGGCGGTTTTGCTATCGCCGCAGGTCTCGGACCTATTGTGGACTATATCAAAAATCTTAGCTTTTCCAAGGAGGATTTGGAATACCTCCGTGCTCAAAACCTCTTCTGCGAGGAGTTTTTGGAATATCTTGCAAACTTCCGCTTTACCGGTGACATCTATGCGGTGCCCGAAGGAACCCCCATATTCCCCCGTGAGCCGGTAATGGTTATCAAGGCCCCCGTGATGGAAGCACAGTTTGTGGAAACCTATATACTTACCGCCTTCAACCACCAATCCCTTATCGCCACAAAGGCCAACCGTATTTCCCGTGCGGCAGACGGACGTGCAGTAAGTGAATTCGGCGCAAGACGTGCGCAGGGCGCCGATGCGGCCTTGCTTGGTGCAAGAGCGGCATATATCGGCGGCGTAAATTCTACCTCCTGCACCATGTCCGCAAAGGATTACAATATCCCCGTTTCCGGTACAATGGCTCATTCTTGGGTGCAGATGTTCGATGATGAATATACCGCCTTCAAGACCTATTGCGAGCTCTATCCCGAGAATGCAACCCTCCTTGTAGATACCTACAATGTAATAAAGAGCGGTATCCCCAATGCCATAAAGGTATTTAAGGAATGCGGCATTGAAAAATGCGGTGTCCGTATCGACTCGGGCGATATTGCTTATCTTACCAAAAAGGTTCGTAAAATGCTGGACGATGCGGGAATGACTCAGTGTAAGATAGTTGTATCCAATTCTCTGGACGAAAAAATCATCGTTGACATACTTCGTCAGGGCGCAAAAATCGATGCCTTCGGTGTTGGCGAACGCCTTATCACCGCAAAGAGCCACCCCGTTTTCGGCGGTGTGTATAAGCTTGCCGCAGTGGAAAACGAAAAGGGTGTTATTACTCCCAAGATAAAGATAAGCGAAAACGAAGAAAAGATCACTAACCCCCATTTCAAAAAGCTTTACGGCCTTTTCCGCAAGAGCGACGGCGTTGCGATAGCAGACTATATCACTCTTCACGATGAGGTTTTGGATACAAGCAAGCCCTTGGAGCTTTTCGATCCCATTTATACCTGGAAGCGCCAGATAATTACCGATTACGAGGCAGTGGAGCTTCTCAAGCCCGTATTCCTCAATGGTGAATGTGTATACGAAACTCCCACCCTTGATGATATGCGCAATTATTGCCACGATCAGGTTTATTCCCTCTGGGATGAGGTTCGCCGTTTTGAAAATCCCCACCGTTATTATGTTGACCTTTCCCAGAAACTTTGGGATTTGAAACAAGAACTCCTTGCAAACGGCGGAAAATTGAAAAATTCAAAATGATGAAAATATGATGAAACAGAGGAAGAGAAACG
>JAZSDB010000023.1:0-9398 GCA_045530975.1 Eubacteriales bacterium | reverse complement strand
GTGGGTGCTACTGTTTTGGGCATAACCGACAGTAAGCGCAGTCCGTTGGCCAAAACCTCGGATATAACCCTTTATGCCGAAACCGAAAGCGAGAATTTTGTGGATTCTCTTGCGGCACCTCAGGCGTTGATAAATGCTATCATCCTTGAAATCGGCCGCCGTGACCCCAATCACGCCGCCGCCCGTTTTGAGGGCTTGGAGCGCATTTGGGAAGAAAACGAAGTGTATAATAACTGATACCGCTTCGCTCTCGCCCGAAAAAGATTATTTTCGGGCGGATTTTGGAGCTTTGTACGTTCGCACCAAAGCGGTGCATAAATGTCCCGCTTTGCAAAGCTCATAGGAGTTAAAATCGACGCACCTGTCGCCGATTTTAACAATATTTTTATTATATATTATGTTTGCGGAGAGAGGGTAGCGAATTATCACGATACTGAAACGCAGACTTAGAAAATTTTGTCCACTTTTTTAAAAGTGGGGGGCGGATGGATTTGCAAATCCGTTGCTCACTACAACGTGAAGGTAAAAAAATGAATGTTATAGTGGTTGGGGGCGGTCCCGCAGGACTGTTTTCCGCATATAATGCCGCAATAATGGGCAATAACGTGCTTCTCTTGGAGAAAAACGACCGTTGCGGCAGAAAATTGAATATAACAGGCAAGGGCAGATGCAATATCACCAATATGTGCGACAGGGACGAATTTTTGTCCAATGTTATTGCAAACCCCCGCTTTTTGATGTCCTCTCTTTCACGGTTTTCTCCCGAGGATACGGTGGCCTTTTTCGAGAGCTTGGGCGTGAGCACCAAGGTTGAGCGGGGAAACCGTGTTTTTCCTTGCAGTGATAAGGCCATGGACGTGACCGACGCTCTTGTAAAGGCCTGCACAGACGTGGGCGTGAAGATAAAAAAGGCCAACGTTACCGCTCTTGTTACCGATAAGGGAGAAATAAAGGGTGTTCGCTGCGGTCGTGAGGAAATGAAGGCAGACCGAGTGATACTTGCCTGCGGAGGTGCATCTTATCCCAGAACCGGCTCTGACGGAAGCGGACATAAGCTGGCGGCAGGCGTGGGACATACCATAACCGAGATAAGACCGTCGTTGGTGCCTTTGACCTCGGGCGATAAGCTTTGTAGGGACTGTATGGGGCTTTCTCTGCGGAACGTGGGAATAAAATTCTGCGACAGCAAGGGCAAAAAGCTATACGAGGAGCAGGGCGAGATGCTTTTTACCCATTTCGGTGTGACGGGCCCGGTAATTCTTTCGGCATCTTCTTACCTGAAACGGGATTATCCCTATTATATGTATATAGATTTCAAGCCGGCGCTGGACGAGAAAACGTTGGATAAGCGCCTTCTGCGAGATTTCGGAGAAAATGCCAATAAGGAGCTGAAAAACGGATTTTCGGCACTTTTGCCATCGAAAATAATAGCTCCCTTCATAGAAAAAACGGGAATTTCTCCCGAAACACGGCTGAATTCTCTTACCAAGGAGGAACGCAAAACCATTCTTTCGCTGATGAAGGCGCTGCCCGTGAAGATAAACGGCACACGCCCCATTGATGAGGCGATAGTCACCGGCGGCGGTGTGGATTGCCGTGAGATTGACCCGAAAACCATGGAATCCAAGCTGATTTCGGGCCTGTTTTTTGCAGGTGAGATTATGGATGTGGATGCCTATACGGGCGGATTTAACCTGCAAATTGCCTTTTCCACCGCTTTTGTGGCAGGCAATTCGGTATAAATAATAATGTGAAAAGGACTGCGATTGCAGTCCTTTTTTATGTGAAAAAATGGTGAACACTTGGGAAAAATGTTGAAAAAAGTGTTAATTTGTGTTATTATAAAGGGGAACTTTTATTTTGGAGGAGCTTTCATGCTGAAACGCGGCATTTCCCTTGCCTTGTGCCTTTTAATAATGCTTTTTTCCTTTCCTGCGGCCCTGATCGATAGGGGCACCGTTTCGGCTGAGGGAATGTCCTTTGACGACCGTATTCTTTACGGCGGTACGGCAGTGGATGTTTACAGCGATGTCTGCTATTTTGAAGACGGCGCTCTGTATTATCTGGATTGCCAAAGAGATGAAAGCAGGGCGATCCTCAATTCAGACGGAAAGTATCTGAATTTTTATGACGACAAGCTGTGGTTTGTCAGCGACAATAAAATAATGTCCTGCAATCCCGACGGAAGCGGACTGTATACATTAAAGAGCTTTGATGAGGAGATTTCCTGCCTTTATGCGGTAGACGGCGGTGTGCTGTATATGAAAGGCGAAGGGGTGTTTTCTCTGTCAATGGGCGGTTGGGAGAGAGAGCTTTTTTCCCGTGAGGGGATGGCCGGCTTTGTTCCTCTTTCCGACGGAAGCTTTCGTTGGGTAATGCCCAATCCCAAGTATACTCCCATCGATGAATCCTCGGGCGAGGTGTGGGGAGAAAGCGAACCTATGTATATTTCCTATGAGGCACAGGCGGGAAGCTCTGCCGACGAGGATGTTTATATGGCGGAGGGCGCCGAAGCGGTTACATATACCGAAAGCACGCTTCCCGATTACGGCGGCCCTTATGTAAAGGTGGGCGATGTTACACTGCCTCTGGCAAACCATATGCCCGGCACATTCTTCTCTAAAAACGGTCAGGCCTGCACCTGCCACAATACCAGCTCCAATTACTGTATTCAGTCGGTAAATAATTGCAACTGTATGCGTTATTATCCCACGGGCTACAAGGAAACCTGTGAGGTGGATTTGCTTGGCGCACAGTGCTTTGCCTTTGCAAGAATGGTTTTCTATACCTGCTTTGGCTTTATCGACCACCCTATGAACGAATCGCTTTATTACAGCGTGGGCAGTCTTGCATCGGGACAGGTTACGGCCAACAGCGTGAAAAACCTGCTTTACAATAAGGCCAATACCGGCGCCCATATACGTCTGGCGGCAGGCCACTCGGTTTCCATATTGACAATGGATGAGGATTTTATTGTAATCTATCACGGAAATGCAGGTGGCAACGGTGTTGTTTCCCAGCCCTGCATTGTTTCCACCAGAAGATATACCTGGGAGCAGTTTGCCACAGCGGCGGCGGCAGGCATACTCTATGTAAATATGCCCTTCAACCACCCCAATTCCGAGGAACTTCTCACCAGCAGGGAAGTGGGCTATTACAAGCTCTATAAAAACCTCAATCTCCGTGCCGCAGGCAATACTCAGTCCCAGTCCCTTGCGGTAATCCCCAACGGCACTATGGTGACCGTTACCGAAATCGACGGATTTTGGGGCAAGGTCCTTTATAACGATATTACCGGCTGGCTTTTCCTTGAATATACCACCTTTTACGCTCCGTTGGGCATAACTCCATCCAATGACAGCTTCGTGCTGGGTGAGGACGGATTGCTGCGAGGTGTGGTGTGGAGCCAAAACCTCAACAGCTTTTCCGAGCATTTTGCCAAGCAACAGCTCACTGTTACCTCTGCCGACGGCAAGGTTCTTTCCGATGAGGATGCTGTGGGCACCGGCTGTGTGGTAAGCATTTCGGTGGAGGGCGAAATTATCGATAAAGCCACCGTATGCCTGGGCGGTGATTTAAACGGAAACGCCTTTGTTGATGTAGGCGATTATCTTATGCTCCGCCGTCATTTACTGCAGTCCTATAAGCTTTCCGATGTGCAGAAATCGGCCGCCGATGTCAATGGCGACAGCGCGCTGGACACCTTCGACTATCTGGCCATAAGAAAATATTTCTTCGATTCGGACGTAAAGCACTTCGAGGATTTCAAAATCTGACCTGTTAACACTATTTCTCTTTCCTACATAATCTTAAAGTAGTGAAGGGAGGCGTTTTGATGGGTTGCTTTGATTCTTTCTTCGGCAATAACAATTGCTGGATCATCATCCTTATTGCTTTGATCATCCTTTGTTGCTGCGGCTGAGCTTAAATCCTCGGACCTGCATAATGTAAAAAAGACATATAAATAAAAAGAAAAGCCCCGATAATTTATCGGGGTTTTTGTTTTAAATTGCAATATCGCCAAGAGTAAAGGGAATTGCCTTACTCAGCTCCGATAAGCTCATTTCCAGCTGACGTCCTATTTTGCCGGCCGAAAAAATAATGGTATCCTTTTCCTCTGCGGTTTTGTGTATAACTGTGGTGAACTGCTTTTTCATTCCGATGGGAGAGCATCCGCCGTGAATATATCCAGTAAGGGGGAGTAGCTCTGCCTGCTTTATCATAGAAACCGATTTTTCGCCTACACAGGCGGCGGCCCGCTTTAAATTAAGCTCCATAGCCACGGGAATCATAAAAACATAATTCTTTTTGGAGGGCGCCACGGTGACAAGAGTTTTAAACACACATTCCTCGTCACGGCCCAGCTTTCTTGCAATCTCCACTCCGCTCAGGGGGCCTTCGGTGTCGTAGGCGTAAAATTTATAATCTGCT
This sequence comes from Eubacteriales bacterium, assembly GCA_045530975.1. GTDB lineage: Bacteria > Bacillota > Clostridia > Oscillospirales > CAG-382 > Coliplasma. The sequence continues at coordinate 4,967 of JAZSDB010000023.1, read as the reverse complement.
TTTACGGCATCCAGCATCCTGACCGCATTGGTTTTTTCTTCTTTTTTCATATTTTTTCCTCTGAAACCATACTTTCTGCCCGTATTATATGCCCTTTTTGCCGAGGTTGTCAAGCGAATATTAAAATTTTGCTAACCCCTTGAAATACTGACTAAATAATGATATAATAACTTAACGTATTAAAGTAGTAAAAAACAAGGAGGAGCATATATATGGAAAAGTTCTACAATTATTACGGCGATTTTTCGGTTGATAAGGAAGAAAATCCCCGTTTTGAAAAAAGCAAGGAAAGAGTAAATTTGCTTCTGGGACTGCCCCAAAAGATAAAGCATTACGAGCGTCTTCCCAATGAACGGATGACCGATTGGTTCAACAGCCCCGCATCCTCTCCCGAGCTGACCGACGGAAAGTATGCCTCCTTGGCTCAATGCTTCGACCCTGCCTGGTTCCACTTTACCGACGGCACCTCCCGCAGTATTATGTATGACCTTGGCGGCATGTGCGCTGTTGACTGCGTCCGTGCAGGCGTGCTTAAGGAGGATTCCACCGCTGTGTGGGCTCCCGTAAGAATAAGCGTGCTCCTTTCCCAGAACGGCGAGGATTGGCAGACCGTCTGCGAGCTTTCGGAATTTAATTCCAACGAAAGCAGTGCCATTATTCGCAAGGAGAAAAAGCTTGATAAGGCCTATAAGGCAAGATATGTAAAGTTTACCTTCTGCATTGTTTGCCATGTATTTATAGATGAGCTGGAGCTTTTCGGATGCCGTGATGATGAGGGCGCAGCCGAAATAGTACCCGATAAGGCCTGCCTTACCGATTTTCCCGATAAATACGCCACCGCAGAGCAGTTGGGCGCAAAGGACGTGCTTCTGGCATACGTCACCCCCGACGGAATTCCGCCTATCAGCAAAGAGGTGTTTTTGCCTCACGTGGCATATATGAAGGACGGTCGGATAAAGGATACCCTTTTCGACAGCTTCCTTTTCCTCCCCTATGTCCGCTTCCTCTATGAGGGCTACAACAAGCGCCCTCTCCAAATGAAGGATTGGCAGAGCTATGTTGATTGCCAGTTTGAAGAGGGTGTTAATCTGGATGCTCTCGAGCAGTCGGCCATCGAAACCGGCGAAGCAATCGGCAATCCCGATTATTCCGTTTCGGTTTTCTTCTCCATTCTTTATCCCGTAACCAAGGTGGAGGATTTTGGAACAATAGAGGGACGAAAGCTGAATTTTGCCAATTTGGAGGACAGAAAAACCGCTCTTAAATGGCTTATAGACATTCAGGTAGAGAAATTCAAGGCAAAAAATTACAAGCATATAAAGCTCAACGGCTTTTACTGGTTTACCGAAGAAATCAATTACGGCGATGAACAGCTTCTGGAGCTTCTGCACTACACCACCGATTATGTGCGCTCGCTGGGATTTATCACCACCTGGATTCCCTATTTCCACGCCAGCGGATTCAATGATTGGCGTCATCTCGGCTTTGATATGGCCTGCTATCAGCCCAACTATGCCTTTAACCAAAGCGTGCCCGACGGCCGTCTTTTCGATGCGGCGTCCACAGCAAAGCTTTTGGGTATGTGCATAGAGCTGGAAATCGGCGGCACCGAGGATTGGCATATAGAGCGTATTAAGAAATATTATGCGGCAGGAGCCCTCACCGGCTATATGAAGGATGCGGCTCATATGTATTATCAGGGCGGCGTCCCCGGTGAATACTACAAGGCCTATAAATCCGAGGACCCTGTTCTGCGCTCGGTTTACGACGATACCTATAAGTTTATAAAGGGCACCTTTGACCCTTCGGGAATCGATTTTGATTAGTTTTTAAGGAGATTTTTAAAATGCTGGAAAAAGTAAAGGATCAGAATACCGATAAATTGGCCGCCGCCATTGCGTCTATCCGCAATGCAGACGAGGCATACCGCTTTTTGAGCGACCTCTGCACCATCAGCGAAATTACCGAAATGAGCAAGCGCCTTGTGGCCGCAGGAATGCTTCGTGACGGCAATACCTACAATGAAATTGCAGAGCTCACACATCTTTCCACCGCTACAATTACCCGTGTTAACCGTGCTCTCCGTTACGGCAGTGACGGATATTCCATGGTTCTCGACAGGATCGGCGAATGAGCATTTCCTCCTTTGCCGAGCTTTACGACCATATAAATCAAAGCGCTTACCTGCCCTATGCCGATTTTTTGGAGGATTCCTTTAAAAAGTCGGAAATAAAGGTTTCGGAGGTGCTGGATATGGGATGCGGCACGGGCGGTATTGCGGCTATTCTTGCCGACCGTGGCTACGATATGATCGCTCTGGACATTTCTCCCGAAATGCTCAATCTTGCCAGAGAGCGCAATGAGGGTAAAAACACCCTGCTTCTCTGTCAGGATATGTGTGATTTCGAGCTTTACGGTACCGTTCAGGCGGTGTATTCCTCTTTCGACTGCCTTAATTACATCACCTCCAAGGCCGATTTGAAAAGGGTTTTCGCCCTTGTGCATAATTATCTTGAAAAGGGCGGACTGTTTATTTTTGATATAAACACCCTCCACCGCTTTGAAAGCACCTACGACGGCCGATGCTATGCCTATGAGGTGGAAAACGATATGGCGGTATGGCAAAACAGCTATGATAAAGAGGAAAAGCTGTGTACCTTCCTTATAGATATTTTCTCCGAGGAGGAAGACGGAAGCTATTACCGCTTGTACGAAGCACAAACTCAAAAATATCATTCCCACGAGGACATTCTTGCCTGCGCCAAGGGCTTTTCCCTTTTGGAAATAAGTGGCGGCAAGGGCTTTGACGGTTGCTCGACGGAAGAAAAAGCATACTATATTTTCAGGAGGGACTGACCCTCCTTTTCCCAATTGTCTGTAATTTACAGAAAGAAAGGCGGAATTAAACAATGAAAATATCGGATATATTGGCCTCTAAGGAGATAACCGTTTCCTGCGAGATTTTTCCTCCCAAGCTGGGCTCCGAATTGGAGGAAAGCCGAAAAATTGTGGCGGAAATAGCTGCTCTCAAGCCCGATTTTATCAGCGTGACCTATGGTGCCGCAGGCACCACCGCATCCTTTACCACCGAGCTGGCAGAGGAGGTTGAAAATTGCGGTGTGGCGGCTCTTGCTCACGTTACCTGTGTTTCCTCCGATGAGGATTCGCTGAAGGATTATCTCGGCAATTTGAAGGCCAACGGGATTGAGAATATTCTTGCCCTCCGCGGTGATATGCCTCAGGGCCGAGAGCCCAAGAGGGTATATGCCCACGCCAGCGACATTGCAAGGGCAATTTTGGATATGGGTGATTTCTGTGTGGGCGGCGCCTGCTACCCCGAGGGACATCCCGAAGCTCCCTCTGTGGGCGCAGATATTGATAATTTAAAAATAAAGGCAGAAAGCGGATGCTCCTTCTTTACCACTCAGATGTTTTTTGATAATGAGGTTATGTATTCCTTCCTTTCCAAGTTCCAGCGCAAGGGAATAAATATTCCCGTAATTGCGGGAATTATGCCCATTACAAATGCAAAACAGCTCAAGCGCAGTGTTTCTCTTTCCGGCACATCGGTTCCCAGAAGTCTTCGTGAGATAGTGGAGCGCTTCGGTGACGATGCCGATGCGATGAAGCAGGCAGGTATCGCCTTTGCCACCACTCAGATTATCGACCTTATCGCCAACGGCGTAAACAATATACATATCTATGCAATGAATAAGCCCGATATAGCGGCGGAAATAATGAAAAATATTTCTTACATTGTCCGCTAAGGAGTTAATATGGAATTTAAAAACATACTGTCCGCACTTGCAGGCAACCCCCGTCCCGCCGTTTTTGACGGTGCAATGGGTACTATGCTGCAGGCAAAGGGACTGAAGGCCGGCGCCATTACCGAAACAATGAACAGCGAAAACCCCCAAGCGGTTTTGGAGGTTCATCAGGCATACATAAATGCAGGCGCAGACGTTATAACCACCAACAGCTTCAGCACCAACGGCGTGAAAATGGCTCCCTTGGGAATGAACCCTGCCGAAGAGATGGAAAAGGCGGTACAGCTTGCCCGTCAGGCGGCAAAAGGCGCCGACAGAAGGGTTTTTGTGGCGGCGGATATCGGTCCCACAGGTAAATTAATGCCTCCCTTGGGCGATTTTTCGCTGGAGGAAGCGGTAAATGCCTTCAAGCCCTCGGTAGAGGGTGCCCAAAGGGCAGGGGCAGATATGATTTTCTTCGAAACCTTTTCCGACCTTTACGAGGCAAAGGCCGCCATTCTTGCCGCCCGTGAAAACAGCAATCTTCCCGTGGCGGTTTCTCTTACCTTTGACGAAAGCGGACGTACCCTTACAGGTGCCGATGCAAAAACCGTGGCGGTATATCTTTCCTCTTTGGGAGTGGATGCCATCGGTATAAACTGCGGTCTTGGCCCCGACGCTATGGAGCCCATTGCCGCAGATATAGCAAGATACAGCGGCGTGCCTCTTATTGTAAATGCCAATGCGGGACTTCCCCGTATAGATGAAAAGGGCAAAACCTATTTTGATGTAAATCCCCAAAGGTTTTATTCCTTTGCAAAATCGCTGTCCCAAAAGGGCATAACCGCCGTGGGCGGCTGTTGCGGTACAAGCCCCGATTATATAAAAGAGGTTTACAGCGCCCTTAAGGACGAAAAATCCCATCCCCTTTCCATAGATAAGAAGCCCCTTTCGGTTTGCTCGGGAAACAAAACCTACACCTTTGGCGAAAAAACCGCCATCATCGGTGAAAGGTTAAATCCCACAGGCAAAAAGAAGCTGAAGGAGGCACTTCGCAACGGCGATATGGATTATCTCTGCGCCGAGGCCGTGGCTCAGCAAATGGCGGGAGCGGATATTCTTGATGTAAATGTGGGCATCCCCGAAATAGATGAGGTTTCTGTGCTTCCCAAGGTGGTGCTTGCTCTTCAAAGTGTTACCGACCTGCCCTTGCAGCTGGAT
>JAZSDB010000053.1:0-2113 GCA_045530975.1 Eubacteriales bacterium | reverse complement strand
CTCTGCCTCCCTATCAGGGACAGAAGCACGCCGACTGGTATAAGGGTACCGCCAATGCGATTTATCAGAATATGCAGTTCATCGATAAATACGATCCCGATTATGTTGTTATCCTTTCCGGCGACCATATTTATAAAATGGACTATGCCGAAATGATCGAAAGCCACAAAAAGAACGGTGCCGCCTGCACCATTGCGGTTTTTGATGTTCCTCTTTCGGAGGCATCACGTTTCGGTATTATGACCACCGATTCCGAAATGCGTATTACCGAATTTGCCGAAAAGCCCAAGGAAGCTAAGAGCACAAAGGCATCCATGGGTGTGTATGTTTTCAGCAAGGATAAGCTCTTCTCCTATCTGGAAGCGGACGAGGAGGATAAGAACAGCGAAAACGACTTCGGTAAGAATATCATCCCCGCAATGCTCAATGCGGGCGAAAAGCTCTATGCCTTTGAATTTTCGGGCTACTGGAAGGACGTTGGAACCATCGCCAGCTTGTGGGAATCCAATATGGACCTTCTGGGCGACCGTCCCATTCTCAACCTGAAGGACAGAGAATGGCGCATCCTCTCCCGTAATGCGGCAATGCCTCCCCATTTCGTGGGCTCCGGCGCTGTTATCAATAATTCAATCATCACCGAGGGCTGTGAAATCTACGGTACCGTTATCAACAGTGTTCTCTCCGAGGGCGTAATCGTTGAAAGCGGCGCAGTGGTTCGTGACAGCGTAATTCTCGGTAATGTAACTCTCCGTGCCGATTCCTTGGTGGATTATTCGGTTATCGACTCCGATACCGTGGTTGGCAAGGGAGCTACCGTAGGTAAGGAAATCGGCGTGGCCAAGGGCATCACCCTTCTTGGCGGCGGACTTAATGTTCCCGAGGGCGTTTCTGTTCCCGACGGTGTTATCTGCGATAAAAAAATGCTTTCCGAGCTTTCGGAGAATAAATAAGGAGGTAGTGTGATGAACGCAGTAGGTATAGTATTTTCCAGCATCAATGAAAAAAGTGTATATGAGCTTACAAAACAGCGTACCATGGCATCGGTTCCCTTCGGCTGCCGTTACCGCCTTATAGACTTCACTCTCTCCAATATGGTAAATTCGGGTATCAACCACGTTGGTATCATTACCCACTATAACTATCAGTCCCTGATGGACCATATCGGTACAGGTAAGGATTGGGACCTTGCACGCCGTCACGGCGGTGTTCAGATTCTCCCTCCCTATATTACCGCCTTTGCAAACAATACAAATACTCTTTACAGCACCCGTCTTGAAGCCCTTGTCAGCGTTCGTGATTTTATCGCCGACTGCAAGGAGGACGTGGTGGTGCTCTCCGACTGCGATACCGTTTGCAACCTTGACCTTTCGGCTATGGTTGAACAGCATATCGAAACAGGCGCAGACATTACCTTGGGCGTTAAGAGCAGCTATGTTTCCCGTGACAGCAACCGTGCCATCACCATCGTAAATTCCGACAGCGAGGGCAGGGTTACCGATGTTGTGGATTACAGCGGTCTCCGTAACGGCTTCGAGGATGTTTATATCCGCATAATGGTTATCGGCAGAAAGTATCTGGAGGAGCTTATTACCGACGCTATGGCCCACGGCTATACCAGCTTCACCAAGGACATTCTTGTACGTAACAGCAAATATCACGATTGCCGTGTATATAAGTTCGACGGCTATTTCGCCACCATCCGCAGTCTGTCCGATTATTACAGCTGCAGTATGGACCTTTTGGACCCCGAAATCCGCCGCTCCCTCTTCGCAGTGCGTAACCGCCCTGTGTTTACCAAGGTTCGCAATTCCTCTCCCGCCTCCTATGTAAGCGGTGCCGTTGTTAAGAATTCTCTTATCGCCGACGGCTGCGTGATTCAGGGTACCGTAGAAAATTCCATCCTTTTCCGCGGTGTTAAGGTGGGCAAGAATACCCATATCAAAAACAGTATCATAATGCAGGATACCCTCACGGGCGAGAACGTATATCTCAATTGCGTTATTGCCGATAAGAACGTCGTTATCCGTGACGGCCGTGTTCTTTCGGGACACGAGACACGTCCCTTCTTCATAGACAAGGATTCCTACGTTTGATAACAAGGCGTTAAATAATT
>JAZSDB010000060.1:0-3243 GCA_045530975.1 Eubacteriales bacterium | reverse complement strand
CTTCTTATCGCAACACTTATCCTTAAGATTTTGGGCGATAACGGTGCAGCAGGTATGCAGGCTGCAATCGCTATCGGTTCTATTATTTGTATTGTTTCTGCTATTGCAGGCGATACATCTCAAGACCTCAAGACCGGCTATCTCTTGGGTGCTACTCCCAAGAAACAGCAGTTTGGTGAAATTATCGGTGTTGTTGCTGCGGCTCTCGCCATCGGCGCAACCCTCTATCTCCTTGATGCAGCTTGGGGCTTCGGCTCTGCAGAGCTTGGCGCACCTCAGGCAACCCTTATGAAGATGGTAATCGAAGGCATTATGGGCGGTAACCTGCCTTGGGGCCTTATCATCATCGGTGTTTGTATCGCTATCGTTGTAGAGGTTGTAGGTATCCCCGTATTGCCCTTCGCAATCGGTGTATATCTCCCTGTACAGCTTAATGCTTGCATTATGGTTGGCGGTCTTATCCGTCTTGCTTTCGACCGTATGAAGAACGAAGAAAAGAAGAAGGAAGCTACCAACAACGGCGTTCTCTTCTGCTCCGGTATGATTGCGGGTGAAGGCCTTGTAGGTATCGTGCTTGCTATTCTTGCGGTATTCGGTGTAGGTGAAATTATTGACCTTTCCGGTATCCTCAATCTTCCCACTTGGGCATCCAATGCAGGTTGCTTGGTTGTATTCGGCCTCGTAATTCTGAGCTTGCTTAAGTTCAGCATTTGGAAGAAGAATAAAAACGATAAATAATGAAAAAGAAAAAAACAGTTATTTCGGCTAACTACCTTGATAAAATTCCTCTACGTTCCGAGGGTCTGCAATGGACTGTTGATGATGACGGTATTGTAACTCTGGCAGTAGAAAACAGGGGCTGGGTAAACCGAATATCTCAAAAGCTTTTCAAGGCACCGAAAATATCATACATTCATCTCGATAAATTTGGCAGCTATGTGTGGCAAATTATTGATGGAGAATCGGATATTACCGCACTGGGCGTAAAAGTAGAGGAACACTTCGGTGAAGAGGCGCATCCTTTGTATGAGCGCTTGGCGCAGTATTTCCGTATTATCGAAAGCTACCGCTTTGTAAGCTTTAAATAATCCAAAATAAAAACTCTGTTGCATATCGCAACAGAGTTTTTGTTGTTATTGTAAATGATAAGCAACCGCCAGATCAACCACAAGACCATAGCTTCTTGTGCCTGCGGCCTGGCCTTGGGATTGAAGAAATGCATTGTTAACCGCACCTGTAACATTACTTGCAGTGCTGTCGCGGTACTTTGTAAAGAAATCTGAATATGCAATAAATTCCTTTAAAATACCTGCAGGATAACGGTTTATAATCAATTCCGAATATTTTTCCTTGTCGGCTGAATTAAGTGCAGATGCAATATAATTTGCCATGTTGGCATAGCCGGAATAGCGTATATATTCATCGTCACTGCCAATACAAACAAGATAAGCCACAAAATTGGCCTCGTCTTCTCTTGCAATGCCTCGCTGATGTGCCATTTCATGGGCCATGGTGAAGGGCATAAGAAAATCGGGATAATTGGTGTTTATATTGGATTCACCGGTCATAAAGGTGTATACACCGGAAATGTGAGTGTGCGTCATTGGCTCGGAAAGAGCAATGGGCTTGGGATTTGAACGAAAATGAGAAATATATTGGGCGCTTTCGGCATATTTATCAAAGGCCGCATTCATTTTACTTACCAATGTGCGGTAATCAAAGGGCATAATTGATGCACCGTCGCTGTCGAATTCTATATTCTCTATAAAAACCTTCAGTTCGTCTGCAACAATCTCACCGGTGGAATAAAGCTCACTGCCCGAAACATCCTTTTGCTCCAAACCCAAATTCTTTGCCAGCTTAAACCTGCCGTAAGCAGGACCGAAGCCGGCCAAGAATATGGTTACAATGACAAGAATAAGAGAAACCAAGGGGCGTAACCAACGGTAAAAATTCTCATCACTGCCGTTTCTTTTGGTTGAAAGGGAAGATGCTACAAGATATCCGATAGCAATGGCAGGCAGGGAAATCAAGAGAGCTTCTGCCAAAGAAAAGGGAATCCATCCCGTCAGCTTTGCCATTACAAAGCGTATGCACTGCGCGGGGTATCTTGTCCAGAATTCCGCAAAATTGGGAATAAAACGGGAAAGAATATATACCAAAGCACTGCATCCGAATATTCCGCACAAAACCTTAAAGGGTAAGGTGAATATAGGACAGCTTTTTACTCTCTGCCAAAAGGGGATTTTCCCTTCGGGACCGTCTGCTTTGGCATCGGAAAGACGGTTTTCCTCGTCAGCGTTTTCTTCGTCAGCGTTTTCTTCGGTAAGCGCCAATTCTTCTTCCGCTGCGGGATTTATCTCTTTATTTCGTGACTCCATCCAAACTCATCTTCCTTGTTACCGAACTGAATGCCGGTAATATTGTCATAAAGCATCTGCGAAATAGGACCGATCTCGCCGTTGTTGATCTCAAGAATGTCGCCGTGCCAATCGAGCAATCCGACAGGGGAGATAACAGCCGCGGTGCCGGTACCAAACATTTCCTTGAGTTCTCCGTTTTTACCCGCTTCGTAAACCTCGTCGATGGAAACTCTGCGTTCTTCAACGGAATAACCCTTTGCGGTGAGGTAGTTGATAACAGAATCTCTCGTTACACCGGGAAGAATGTTACCCTCGAGCATAGGAGTGACTACCTTGTCGCCGATAACGAAAAATACATTCATAGCGCCGACTTCGTCGATGTACTTGTGCTCGATACCGTCAAGCCAGAGTACCTGAGCGTAGCCTTTTTCTTCGGCCTTTTCCTGACCCTTGAGCGAAGCCGCGTAGTTGCCACCTACCTTGGCAAAGCCGGTACCGCCCTTAACGGCGCGCACGTATTCATCTTCTACACAGATCTTAACGGGAGCAAGACCACCCGCGTAGTAAGAACCCGAAGGCGAGAGGATTATCATAAATTTGTAGGTGTGAGAAGGATGTACACCGAGGAAGGGGTCGGTAGCGATTATAAAGGGACGGATATAAAGCGAAGTGCCGGGCTCGGTGGGAATCCAATCGGAATCTACCATAACAAGCTCTTCGATAGCCTGTAAAACATCATCCTTGTTAACCTGAGGGATACAAAGCCTTTCGTTGGTGTTGTTCATTCTTTCGATGTTCTTTTCGGGACGGAAAAGCAAAACTCGACCGTCTTTAGCCTTGTATGCCTTCATACCCTCGAACATTTCCTGACCGTAATGGA
>JAZSDB010000049.1:0-1958 GCA_045530975.1 Eubacteriales bacterium | reverse complement strand
CCCATTACTCCCGTACCGCTGCAGGGTACATCACAGATTACACGGTCGGCAATACCAATCAAATCCTGCCTTGCTTCACGGCCGTCCTGAACTGCGGTTTGGATAATATCAATGCCCAGACGTGCGGCGCTTTTTTCAATTAAGGGAAGCTTGTTGCCGTGTATGTCAAAGGAATAAATCCTGCCCTTGTTTTCCATATCTATTGCGGCACCTAAGGTTTTTCCTCCGGGGCAGGCACATACGTCAATTACTGTCATACCCGGCTCCGCATTCAAAAGCTTTACGGCTTTTTGTGAAGCCAGCCCCTGCACATACATTTCTCCGCATTCTATACCCTTGAGAGCTTTTCCTATGCCCTCGAATTTCAAGCAGGCATCGGAAATAATCTCGCCGCCGTATTTTTTCGATAAGCTTTCGGCGTCGGCTTTTGTGGTGTTCACCCTCATATATAGGGGCAACTCACCGATAAAAGCCGAAAAAATTTGATCGACACAAAGGGGATACTGCTTGCAAATCAAATCATACAGATCATTGTCTGCAGAATGCTTAATATAGCCCTCAGACTGTTCGATTTTTTGCAGAACATCTTCCTTGCTTCGGCAAATATTGCGCAAAACCGCATTAATAAATCCGGCTGTGCGCTTTCCAAAGGTGGCTCTTGCAATGCTTACGGTTTCATTGCAAGCGGCATTGTCGGGCACTCTGTCCATATAAAGAATTTGATAAATGCCCATCATCAAAAGGGCTTTTTCATCACGCTTCGCATTGTTCTTTGCGAACAAAGATATGACAAATTCAAGGGTTTTCTTTCTTTCAAGAGTACCCATTACAATTTTTTCGGCAAAATTGCGGTCGATTTCCTTCAAATCCTCGCCGAAATTTATCAAATTAGAGTAAGCACCGTTTAAAATGCGCTTTACACCGTAAAATGCGGCCTGCCTTGCTTTATCTGTCATTAACCTTGGTTCCAATCTCAATCTTGTGGCCTCTCAGATAGCTTTCACCATCGCATAGGCCCTTTCCCTCGGGACATAGCTTTGTGATAACCACGCTGCCGTCGCTGCAGGCGATTTCCAAACCGCCCTTGCAGGTGGAAATAACCGTACCCGCTTCACCGCAACCGTCTGAAATGATTGCTTCACGTACCTTGATTCTCTTTCCGTTAAGAAAGAAATAAGAGCCGGGGAAGGGGGATAATCCACGGATTCTGTTATAAACCGCCTCCGCCTTTTCATCAAAGGCAAGGTAGGCATCCTCGTTGCCTATTTTTGCGGCATAGGTAGCCAATCTGTCATCCTGCTTTGTGCGGGGAATTACACCGCTTTGCGCCATGCTCAAAAATTCCTTCAATGCCTTTTTGCCGCATTGAGCCAATGCATCGTGATAATCCTCTGCATTCCAGTGGGTAGGAATATCAAGCTTTTCGGATATGATTACATCACCCGTATCAAGCCCCGCATCCATCATCATCAGCGAAACACCGCCGATTTTATCGCCATTCATAATGGCACGGTTGATGGGCGCCGCTCCTCTCCAGGCGGGGAGCAGGGAAGCGTGAACGTTCACACAGCCCAAACGGGGCATGTCAAGTATTCTCTTGGATAAAATTCTGCCATAGGCAGTAACGATAAACAAATCGGCATTTGCTTCTTCCAGTGTCTGCAAAACCTCTTCATCCTTAAGAGAAGGAGGTGCAATAACAGGTGTACCTCTGTCAAGAGCATATTGCTTAACGGGAGAAGGAGTTAAAACATAACCTCTGCCCTTGGGTCTGTCGGGCTGTGTAACAACAAGAACAACCTCGTGGCCCGATTCATATATCGCTTCAAGGGACGAAACGGCAAAATCCGGTGTTCCCATAAAAATTATTCTCATTCACCCTGCTCCATTTCTTCCGGGGTCAGCATACGGCTGGCACGCGTAGTAAACACAATACCGTTGAGATGATCGATCTCGTG
>JAZSDB010000095.1:0-3631 GCA_045530975.1 Eubacteriales bacterium | reverse complement strand
GCTCCATCCGGTGTCGCTATTGCGTTCTGCGCCGTTAACGGAAATGGATTTTGGTTTGCCGTTATAGGCATCGGTTCCGGTGATTTCGCCCCAAGCTAAGTCGGATCGTAGCCATGTCGTTCTGTGGGCCAAGGAGTTGAGTGGAACCATTGTCTTCCTAAGACCGCTTGGCCTCCGACTTTGCTCCATCCGGTGTCGCTATTGCGTTCTGCGCCGTTAACGGAAATGGATTTTGGTTTGCCGTTATAGGCATCGGTTCCGGTGATTTCGCCCCAAACTATTTCTTTGGTTTCGTGATTGTAGGTTGCGGTATAATAATTGCAATTATAGGTGATTTCTGCGGTAACATGAGATGCTGCGCCAAGGCCTTCCTTAAAACAAATCTTGTTCCGGGCGTAAATTTTGGTAACCTCGTTATAGGCGTTGGTGTCGCAGGTGAAGGTGCACTTATCCTCGATATAGTCGCTTATGTTTTCGGTGGTAAGCTCTACAACATCGTAATACTTCAAATCCTCTTCACGATAGTATTCGACCCCATTTTCATCGTATGCGGCATAGTGATCGCCAATTTTTTCAAAGGTGAAATACTGGCCGCCGCCTAAACCGCCACCCTTTCTCTTGTAATACATTTTTACGGTGTCTGTATTCCATTCAACATCTACGAAATCCTTGCTGGGAGTGTATTCGTAAGAGTTGGTTCCGAATTCGCTATCAACATAATATTTGGTAAGATCGCCGGAGTTGTCAATAATAAAATAGCAACGATCACCGCCTATTTGTTTCCAGGTGCCCGCCGCAGGATAAACCGTTTCTTCGATTACAGCGGATTCGTCGGCAGAGGAATTGTCGGAAGAATTGTCGGAAGAATTGTCGGTGGAGGATTCAATGAAGGAGGATGCTTCGCTTTTATCCTTATCATCGTTTTTGGGGGTGTCGTTGTCGCCGCTGCAGGCGGAAAAAGCCAAGAGAGATGCCATTGCGAGAATTAAAGCTAAAATTTTTGTTTTCATTTGTTTTTCTCCTTTTTATTGGGTTTTATTTGTTATATTGAAATTATTGATAACCTTTTCTTATTGCTTTGCAAAGTGCTTTTTAATGACACGGGAAACCAGAAAATAGGTCGCTCCGCCTGCTGCAACCAGCGCCAGGATTGCCAAGGGCAGGGCGTAAGCTGCAGCTCTATTCGTCATAAAGAAGGATACGAGAGCAGCCATGGGAGCCAAGGCAACACTGTAAAGAGAAATGGGAATGAGAGTGAGCCAGATTACGAACATAATTTCCGCAACAAAGACAAAGCAGGAAAGAGGAATTATGGCGTTTGCGATTCTGATTGACCATCTGAAGGTTTTGGGCACCGAAAAGACGATCCATTTTACCAAGCCGAAGAACCAAATACCCAACATCAAAACCAACCCAGCAGCGCCGATTGTATCTACAAGCTGTTCGGTGAAGGTCATATCGGTGGTGCGGAATATGCCTCTGAAAATCATAAAGACTGCCACCGCATCGCAGATTGCCATAAGAAGCAAACCGATAACAGAGGAAATCTTACCCTTTTTCTTGGGCGGCTCGGCATTGAGAACATCCATGGAAATGGGCTCTTCTTGTGTGTTGGATTGTTCTACGGGGTGACCGCAGTTCCGGCAAAAGTAACCGTCAACCTCGGTTCCGCAATTTTTGCAATTAAACATTTTGTTTTTCTCCTATATCTTTTTATTTTTTAGTTTTCTGATATCCCAAGAGCAGAAAAGTCATAAGCTCTCGACGGTTTTTCCATGATACACCAAATTTAGAAGTTTGCATATAACCGATATAGCAAATTAAAGGCGGTTTTTTTCACCAATTCGGCAAAATACCTTTAGCAAGCAGGTTTATAGTTAGCCAACAGCTTTGCCAGAGGACAATGGGTGGTTTCTTCTGTCTGCCCCAATAGATAGGGGTTCAGCGACATCACCGGCTCTCGCTCCATTTTAATAAACAGCTGCGCCGTGTTCTTGGAGTCAACAAGCGCATCGTGTTCGCCGTCGTCGTAATCGATATTGGCGATTATCAAAGCTTCGGACAGCTTGTAAGACCTTTGGTTGTCCATCTTTTCGCCAAAGGTTTTTTGGCAGTCCACCCAGCTTTCCAGGTATTCCTGCAATCGGTCGATAACTATATTCTTCGCTTCGGTTTCCTTGCGGATTTGACTTTCATCGCTCATACTCCACGAAACCATAACAGCATCGTCGGGAACCCAGCTCATAAACCTTTCAAGTGCGTCTTTTATGCAAGGCGCGCCCAAAACATCCTTCCTTGAAATGCCTGTGAGCTCCTCTATATAGGCGTCTATGGTTCCGAACTGGGGCTTAACGTAGGTAACAAACTCGCCTGCAATTTCCAACGATTCGTCAACCAATACTGCGCCGATTTGTATTATTTCGTTTCTGCAATGATAAACCGCCCGTCTTACCGTCTTGGGCACGTTACACATTTCCAGATCTACTATTACATACTTACTCATTTTTTGCTGTCCTCCCTATTTTCTATTTCCGTACCAAGCTTATTGGAAAATTCGCAATTCTGCTTTCCCTTTTCCAAATGGCTTTTTTCTTTTGAAGTCATAACCCAAAGGCCACTATACTGCGGCTTTGGTTGATAGATTAATTTTACAACAGACTCAAAAAAATGAATATAATCAAATTGGCAAAATACGCCCTCGCTTTTTTACCTTTTCAGCAAAAAAACGGTGTTTCCTTTTATAGAAACACCGCTTCGTTGAATTTGCCTATTTATTTTTTCGATTTTACTCTATTTTTTTCGCACCAAAGCTTAAGCGCCTCAATGGTTGCGGACACCCTCTTAAGCTCCTCGTAGATGTTATCAAAATCCGCTGTTTCATCTTCCGCCAGCTTCTTGTCGTTAAGGATGTCCATAAGGCGCGTCTTACTTTTATTGACCTTTTCCAGAGTAACCGCCATATCAACAAGTATCTCGTGCACACTTTTGTCGGAAGAAACTGCGGGTGCATCGATTTTGCCTATTTCACATTCGTGACAGCAGTAATAATTACGAAGCTCGGGCTTGTTGTAGCGTTCTGCCATAGCCACAACATCGGCAGGTTGAACAATAACCGTACCGTTTTCGATTTTAACCAGTTTATACTCGGGAATTCCGGGCATACCGGGGAAATTCGGGTCACCGGGTATATACTCGGTTGCCTCTGCACGGCTAAGCCCCAGCTCCTCTCTTGTGATTTGGTAAATGGTCTTGTTCTTCTTTATAGATGCTTTTCCCATAATGCTTCTCCTGATTACGATGGTAGGGTTTTAAAGGCATATTTCTTGCTTTATCGCTTTAGATGCACAGCTTCTTTATTTCCATTTTAACTCTTATGATATCTGAAAGTTCGGACAAACCGCTTCAGCGGCGCACACGAACCTTGCGAGAGCGAACAGACATCCCCATAACCACTCAAAAATCAGGTGCTTTTGAGCGAGAGCGAAGCGAATTATTCCCACTCGATGGTGCCCGAGGGCTTGGGAGTGAGGTCGTAAAGCACACGGTTGATGCCCTTTACCTCGTTGGTGATACGGGCGGTAATCTTATGAAGAACCGCATAGGGGATTTCCTCGATGGTGGCGGTCATTGC
>JAZSDB010000166.1:0-2055 GCA_045530975.1 Eubacteriales bacterium | reverse complement strand
AGCAAGAACGTTGGTGGTCCAGATGTGGTTTGCGGCGGCGCCGGTAATCTGACCGAAATCGGGGGTGAAGATTATGCAAGAGCCGGCCTCAACCTTTTTATTTACGTCGGAAATGTATGCACCGCCAACGATGGCATCGCCTACTGCCAGAGAGGCCTGAACCTCTCCGAGCCATACAAAGCCCCCGTATTGAGGAACGGTGGTGAACTTGATATAACGTGCATTTATGGGTTCTTCGGTCTTAACAGTGAAGGAATAGGTATCCCAAAGGATGGTGTTTGTCATCAGTTCGCCATTGGCATCGGTGCCGATGGGAGTGAAGCTTTCGTTGTCATTGGAATAGGAAACCGCAAGAGAATCGGCAATAGTAATGCCCCACTGACCGCCTGCAAGGAACGCACGGAAGGTGTTGAGGTTGGTAGCTTCGCCGAGGTCAACGGTTACATCAACGGTACCGGTCCAGCCGGAATAGTTGGAACCGCCGTCAGCTGCGATAATGCCGTCTGTCAAGCGGATAGCGTTGTCGGGATAGTTGCTGTGAACGGTGCCCCCTGCGGTGGTGTAGCTCTTGTTGTAGGAAGCAACGTATTCGCCTGCGCCCTTAACACTCAAAAGGCCGGCGATTTTGTCGGAGCAAGCGGTGAGCTGGTCCTGAGTAGCGGTGCCGGAGGCCATAAGCTCTCTTGCTTTGTCAACTGCGGTACGCAATTCGTCAAGGATAACCTCGTTGTATTCCATAGCGTTGACAGAAAGAGCTTCATCGATATAATCGTTGAGGTCAAAGGAATATTCAATAGTGAAGGTATTGCCGTTTACAAAGGTGGTCTGGATGTCGGCATCAACGGGGGAATAGCCCCTGATAGCAGGAGATGCAACGGTGAAATGAGCACCTGCCGCACCGGTAAAGGTAACGGTTTTGAGGGTGTTGCCGTTTTCATCCACACAGTTAAGAGTCATAACCGCTTTGTTGGTGCCGTCATAAACAGCTTCAAGGTGCTTGTCTATATAGTAAGCATACTGTCTGCGGCCGTAGTCGGAATGGTGAATACCGTCGCCCCAGCCGGCGCAGAAATCATCCAAATCCTCAAAGGCGCATTCGTAGTTAATATCTACGAGAGTGCACTGGGTATCGATAGCAACCTCACGCATAATGTTGCAGAAATCGTCGAGATAACCACCTGCGTAGTTCAGGTTGTAGGAAATGGTGGTATAGTAACCGTCGTTGGTATTTACAGGGTTAGGAGTAACAAAAACCACATCGGAGCCGCTTGCCTTAAGGGTTTCTGCCATATAAATAAGGTTAGTGCGGTAGGTAACCATATCGGTGAGGGGCTCGCCGGTGGTGGTAACCGTTGCCTGGTCGTTCATACCGAAGCAGATAATAACCAAATCGGGGTTCTGAGAGAGCACGTCGGTTTCAAATCTTGCTCTTGCGTGAACGGTGGTATTACCGCCAACGCCTGCATTGATTATGGGAACTCCCAAGTATTCATTAGTGCCGAGGTAATAGGGATAGGTGTATTCACCGGTAGAGCTGGTGCTGCCGCCGATGGTGACAGAGCCAAAACGGGTAAGACTGTCACCGAATGCAACGATGGTCTTGCCTGCGAGAGCAGTGGATTTTGCAAAAGCGGCAAGAGGAAGCATGGTAAGCAGCATTACAGCCACGATGGCAACCGCCAAAATACGGGTGGTCTTTTTCATTTGTCCGTTCTCCTTACTATTATTTATATTGTGCTTGCATTATAGCACAATATTTTTTTCTTATCAAGTGTTTTTTGTGCACGACAGCAAAGGGCAGAGGAAAAATACTTGCAGAAAAACTCCGATTGTGTTATACTGTAAAAAAACAATAAGGAGTCCTATATGAAAAAATCGGCACGAATTTGGGCAATTATTGTACTTGCTTCGATATTATTTACCGCACTTCCCCTTTGTTCTTCGGCGGCAAGCCCGCTGGACGGAAAAACCATACTGTGTTTCGGCGACAGTCTTACTCAGGGCACCCTCTGGTGGGTGAATAACAAGTCGGAGGGCCAAGCGGACTTAGGAAGA
>JAZSDB010000200.1:0-4640 GCA_045530975.1 Eubacteriales bacterium | reverse complement strand
CACGGGAACATCTATACCGCTGGCGGTAAGGCGGTGCTGTTGGTTTTCAACCGAACGTGCACCGATTGCCACATAGGAAAGCAGGTCGGAAAGGTAGCGGTAGTTTTCGGGATACAGCATTTCGTCTGCGCAGGAAAAATCATAATCACGGAGGGCAGCCAGATGAAGCTCACGGATGGCAACTATGCCCTTATACATATCGGGCTTTGCCTCGGGGTCGGGCTGGTGAAGCATACCCTTATAGCCCTGACCTGTTGTTCTGGGCTTATTGGTGTAGATACGGGGGATGATTATTATTTTATCGGAAACCTGATCCTGTATTTTGCGCAGGCGGGATATATATTCAAGCACCGGCTCACTATGGTCTGCCGAGCAGGGGCCTATAATGAGTATGAATTTATCCGACCGTCCGTCAAAAACGGCACGGATGCTTTCATCACGTTCTGCTTTTACCTGCTCCATACGCTCGGTGAGGGGGTATTCCTTCTTTACTTCTTTGGGAATGGGAAGTTTTCTGTGGAAATTCATTTGCATTGCGGGGTACCTCTTGAAAAATGTAGTATTAAAAATAAAAAGCCCGCACTTCTTATGCCCTGAAAGCATAGCGAATGCGGACTGTCCGTTTTAGCTGAGCCGGAAGCTTTATGCCTTGGCAATCACATAAGACGAGCAGTCCTTTTTAAAATAATAAAAGTAAAACTTAAATTTCATCATTTTTACTGCCTCCTCTGTGATTTCTGTTTAGCATTATATCACGTTAAAACAGTAAAGTCAATAGTTATTTTTTAAAAGAAAGGGGTAAAAAGGCCTGTTTTTTCTGCATTTTTCCATTAAAGAAAAAAGACCGTAAAGGGGATGCCCGAAACGGTCCTTTTTTATTGCGGTTTATCAGCTGTTGAGAACGATGCTCTTTACTGCCATATAGTCGAAAACATCGATATATTCGTCCTCGACAATATTGGCACGGAGGTATTCATCGTCAGTGAGGGTATAGGTTTTGAAATAGTGCATTTTTACCAGCATATAATCGAAAACATCAACACTGCCGTCGGCATTTATGTCGCCATCGGCATATTCCTCTTGGGAGGAAAGAGTGCCCTCCACAGCAAGCTCGGACATAAAGGTCCAGGCGCCGTGGTTAACACGGACCTCTATTTCCTGCGCCTTTACGTCTGCAGTAATTGTATATGCGCTGACATAGCTGTTTACTGCCGTTATTGTAACGTTACCGTCGATT
The DNA here is from genome assembly GCA_045530975.1 of Eubacteriales bacterium. GTDB lineage: Bacteria > Bacillota > Clostridia > Oscillospirales > CAG-382 > Coliplasma. Next base: position 3,403 of record JAZSDB010000200.1, on the reverse strand, counting down.
TGTCTTCCGTCGGCATAGAAGGTCACCTTATCCCCATCGGGCCCGTAAACGCCGTTATCACGGCTGAAATCGGAGGAAGGAAGGTACAGAGTTACCTTGGTTACATCGTATTTATCCTCCAAATCAACCCTTGCAAAAACATATTTCATTTCCTGCGCATCGGGGCTTTTGTAATGGAGGCCGAGCCAAGCGGGATTTTTATAATCATTATCGGTGGGAATATAACCGTCGGTAAGCTCGGATTGGTTTTTATCGGGATAGGTGATTTCGGCATTGGGGTCGTATGCCCAATTCACATCGGCACCGCCCTGACGGTACAACATCGAGGTGGTATAGGATTTTCCCAATGCGATATTATTCCCGATTTTGGAGGCAGTATCGTCGGAATAGAGGTTTTCATCCTTGACAATACTGAAGCAGTCTACCACAGAACGGTCGGCAGTATTGTAGGTGGTAATGGTGAAGGCGGTATCGGTAACCTCCACATTGGAGAAGGTGGTTATATGATGTGCCTTTATCGCAACATGGGTGGTATTGGGATCGGTCATCATATCGTAATATTTGGAGCCGGTGGATGTACAGCCGCTGACAAAAAGGATACCCACGGGATTTGTGATAGATGAAAGAACGCCCCTGGACCTATCGGGAGCATAGCCCGAATCGGTTTTCCTTATCATATAGCTGCGGGAATAAACATGCTCGTGGCCCGAAAGGACAACATCTATATCCAGCTCATCAAATATAGGTACAATGGCATTTCTGATGGCAGTGATATTATCGTGTGTATAATAGGGTCCTGCGCCGTACATTGGAAAATGCATTACAACAATGCGCCATTTTGCATTGCCTGCCTGAGAAACGGCATACTTCATAAAGGTTTTATGCTCATCCACATTTTCATTATTGATATTGAGATGCATAAACAGGGTATTATTGTAGGTATACCAATAATCGCCGCCTGCCTCGGTAAGGCCGTAAGCAGTGCCGTTTATATCGGTATTGGGATTGTTGAAATGCTGAGAATACAGAACACCCTTGGTATCGTGGTTACCTATACTGGGGGCAAGGGCAAGCTGTGTGAGCACTTCGGGCGCCATAAATGCGGCATATTGTTTTTCGCTGTTATATACCTCTACCTGATCTCCTCCGCTTACCAGCAAGGAGGTATTTGGGAACATTTCCTCTGCCAGGGTGAGGGTTTTTGCCCATTCGGCAGTATCGTCCTGACCACCCCAGGAGCCGCCGAGCTGAGGGTCGCCCACATAGATGAAATTGAAGGAATCGGCAGGGTCGGTTTCGAAATAGAAGGTTTTGGAAATCAGATTACCGCAGACAACACGGTAGGCATATTTTGTATCGGGCTGAAGTCCCGTAATGGTAGCACGGTGGATATAGGTATTGCCGTGGGCGGTGGCCGACGAGCTTGCGGTGGCATAGGTCTGAGGGAAGCTGTCGCCCGTGCAGGGTGCATACTGAACCGCACCGACGGAGGAATTGAAATACCAAGTGAAATTACGCTTTGACCGGTCTTCGCCCACGGTCATATTAAGATAATCGAACTTGAATGACTTCATTGTAATTTGAGTCATTTCAAAATAAACATCGGAGCTGTTATTACGTTGGTTATGAACCTCCACGGCAATAACATTCTCCCCTGCCCTGAGCAGGGATGCATCGGCGGTAAAGGTGCCCAATCTGGGGTTATAGTCGCCGGAGCCGCCGTAGGAAAGATTGGATTCAAAGCCGCCCTCGGGAACATCAAAGAAGGCAACGGGGGTTCCGTTTACATATACTATCGCCGAATCATCATAATACAGAGAGCCAATAAGAGCATATCCTCCCTGAGGAGCGAAGGAAAGATTGACGGTGGTGCGGAAGAAATAGGTGGGCACACAGTATCCGTCGGACATATAGTGGGTGAGCAAAACCTTGGGAAGAAAAACGCCCTCTTCATCCAGCGCCTGAAGCTTGCCCGATTTTGCACCGAAGGTGGCATTTCCGCTGTTCACCTTCCAAGAGGAATCGTCGAAATTGATTTCGGTCCAGCTTGTGCGATCGGAGGCAGAAGAAGGGTCGGTGCCGTTATCCAGATACCTCCAGGTGCTTTGGAGGTCAACGACGGTGATTTCCTCTTCGGAAGCATTTACGGCAGGAATAAGGGGTGCAATATTTCCTGCCAAAAGCAGAGCTATCAGCAAAAGGGAGGTTAAAACAATTACTGCTCTTCGTAAGTTCATAATATCTCCTCTTGGTTTTATTATTCACTTTACCATTTTAACATAAAAAAGTGACTTTTACAACACAAATTTATAAAAGCACAAGACCGCATAAAGCAGTCTTGTGCTTTTCTCTTTATATTTCCGCAAGGGCCGAAAGAAAGCGGTCGATTTCACGCTGGGTATTATTACGGGAAAGGGACAGCCGCACGCCGCCCGTGTCGCCCGTGCCCAGTGTGAAGTGTGCATTGGGGGCGCAATGAAAGCCCCCTCTCAGTGCAAAGCCCTTTTCAAGCAAACGGTCTGCCAGCGCTTCACAGTCATACCCCTTTTTATTGAAGGTGAGAACGGGAACATATTTGGAGAGCTGATCCTCTCGGGGCGCTCCGTATAGCATTATGTCAACCGCTTTTTCCATATTTGTCACCAAATAAGAAAAGAGCTCCCCTTCCCTTGCACCGAAATGAAGCTCATCCAGCGCGGCGGACAGTCCTGCTATACCATATACATTTTGGGTGCCAGATTCCAATCTTTCGGGGAGATATTCGGGCATTTCATAGGATTTTGAATTGGTGCCCGTTCCTCCCTCTATAAGGGGTTCGATTACAACCGAGCTGTAAGGATTGACAATCAAGGCGCCCACGCCCATAGGTCCGCCCAAGCCCTTATGACCGGGTATGCAGATTATGTCAACCCCTAAGTCCACAATATTTATGGGGATATGGCCTGCTGTCTGGGAGCAATCAAGGATGATTACCGTATCCTCACCCACCAGAGAGCGCATTGCCTCCACGGGAAGTATTCTTCCGCACACATTGGAGGCGTGGGTTACCACCACGGTTGTGACCGAATGGGACAGAGCGGAAAAGTTTTCCAGAGTGATTCCGTCGCTGTACACATCCACATTGAACATCCTCAAAACAGTACCGCCTGCACGGCGCAGACTGTTCAGAGGGCGCATAACCGAATTATGCTCCATAGAGGAAACAAGGGTTACACCGCCGGGGCGGTAGGTGCCCTTTATGGCAATATTGAGAGATTCGGTAGCGCCCGAGGTGAACACCACACATTCGGGGCGGGTGTTGAAAAGCTCGGAAAGCTTTTTTCGGCATTTATATACGGAAGTCGGATCGTAGCCATGTCGTTCTGTGAGCCAAGGAGTTGAGTGGAACCATTGTCTTGCTAAG
>JAZSDB010000110.1:0-3872 GCA_045530975.1 Eubacteriales bacterium | reverse complement strand
AGCAAGATACTTACCGTTGAGTCGTCTCGCAAGCATCGCGACCTGAGGATGAGAGATGCCAGCAGGACAACGGGATGAGCAAACACCGCACATTACGCAGTCAAAGGACTCCTCTGCACACTTTTCAAAGTCACCTCTCTGAGCGTATGCGATGTACTGCATAACGTTCAGCTTCTTGGTGCAGGCCTTTGTACAAGCGTTACAGCCGATGCAGGCGTAAATTTCGGGATAGAGCTGCATCATAACGGTCTGGTTAACGGGGATGGTGTGAATGTCGTAAACTTCTTTAACAAGGGGGAAGAAGGGAAGTGTAGCAATGTACATGTTGTTTTCAACCTTGGTTTCGCAAGCAAGACATGCCTTCAATTCCTTTTCGCCCTTAATTCTGTAAATGGTAGCGCAGGCACCGCAGAAGCCGTTTCTGCAGCCACAACCTCTTACGAGCTGATAGCCGGCGTATTCCATTGCTTTCATAATTGTAAGGTTACCGGGTACGGAATACTTTTTACCGTACAGAAAAATATCAACCATATTTTCCATAATACTTAATCTCCTTTTCAGATTTATAGGAAATTTTCCATATAAATTATTTTAAATTCTTATTTTTGGGTGAGCACCTCAAAAATATACCGTAGAGCTTCCCACCCCGAAAATGGGGTGGTGCATAAAGCATAAGCTCTTAAGATTTTTCAAATAATGGTATTAATATTCGCTGGGAAGCTCATCAAGCTCGTCAAGTCGGAATACAGGACCGTCTTTGCAAACGTACTTGGAACCAACGTTACATCTGCCGCACTTGCCGATAGCACACTTCATTTTAAGCTCAAGTGTGGTGTAAACCTGCTTCTTTTCAAAGCCAAGCTCGGTAAGACCTGCAAGAGTGAACTTAATCATAATGGGGGGACCGCAGAGAATAACGGTCTTGTTGGTATCGAAGCCAAGCTCCTTAACATAGTTGGGAACAAAGCCAACGTGTCCATCCCATCCTTCCTGCTCACGGTCGATGGTAAGGTGAACGGTTACACCTTCATCGTGTACCCATTCTTCCATAATTTCTTTGTACTGCAAAAGATCTTCCTTGCTTCTTGCGCCGTAAACAATGTCGATCTTGCCGTATCTGTCCTTGTAGTGACGGACGTAGTTGATGACCGAACGAAGAGGAGCCAAAGCAACACCGCCTGCGATAAAGAGAAGGTTTTCGCCTGCAAATTCATCATCAACAGGGAAGGGTCTTCCGTAAGGGCCGCGGATGGTGAGCTGCTGACCCACTTCTGCCTGGTGGAGCCATTCGGTAACACAACCGCACTTCTTGATGGAAAATTCCATATATTCGGTATTTGTAGGAGAAGAAGTAATAGAGAACATTGCTTCGCCTACACCGGGGATAGAAAGCATTGCGCACTGACCGGGTCTGTGGTCAAAGGCCTTCTTTCCGTCGGGAGTAACCACTCTGAAGGTTTTAATATCGGGGGTATCCAATCTGACATCGGTAATAACACCAATGTGAGGAATCAATGCTTCGTTACGTGTATTCATTCCGATTTACCTCCCAAGGTTTTCATAACTTTAACAATATTCATGGAAATGGGGCATCTGGACAAGCATCTGCCGCAACCTACACAGCCGAATATGCCGTCGTTGTTTTCAGGGTAGTAAACAAGCTTGTGCATAAATCTCTGTCTGAATCTTTCAAGCTGGCTCAATCTGGGGTTGCCGTGAGCGCACTTGGTGAAGTCGGAGTACATGCAGGAGTCCCAGCAGCGGAAACGAACAATGCCGTTACCGGTGTTGAAGTCCTTCACGTCATAGCACTGACAGGTAGGGCATACGAAGGTGCAGGTACCGCAACCCAGGCAGGATTCGGAAAGTGCCTTCCATTCGGGTCTGTCGAAGAGCTCCAATGTCTTGCCGCCGCCAAAGCTTTCGGAGCTGAGATCGGCAAGAGGAAGCTTCTTCATAATAGCAGCAGTCTTTGCCTTCTGAGCATTTACAGCACTGTCGTCTGCATCGCTGAGGAAGGCAGACAATTTTTCGAGCAATGCTGCGCCCTTGTCGCTGTTGGACTGCCAGTAAGCAAATCCGTCAGCTTCCCACACGGTAATGTCGCCCTTGGGCTCGGTGGGATCAATTCCGAAGGTCTGACAGAAGCAGGTTTCGGAGGGCTTGGAGCAAGCAACGGCAATAATTACACCGTGCTCTCTGCGACTTGCATAATAGCTGTCAACGGGCTCGTTAAGAAATACACGGTCAAGAATGTCAAAGCTCTTGACATCACAAGCACGTACACCGTAAACTACAAAATCTTCCGATTCTTCACGGATGTCGGTAAGCTCAATGCACTTGCCTTCAACCTTGAATGCCATCATGTTTTCAAGCTGAGGGAAGAAGAAGTCCTTGGGGCTCTTTGCGGTATTAAGCTGGTTGCTCAGCTTTACGCCGTCCTCCCATTTGGTGTAAACAGCTCTTCCGTCCTTGTTGTCGGAGGGAATGTAGAGAGATGCGTTTTTGGAAATCTCCGCAAAAATGCTGTTCAGGGATTCAATAGAACACTTAAGCATTACTGGTCCCTCCCTTCAAATACATCACAGGGTTCAACATCTTCGGTGGTGTAGTTTACAAGAGGAGCGCGGGAACCAACCTCTGCGCCTGCCTGATATTCACCATAGAAGCTGTCCATATCTTTAATAAACTTACGGTTAAGGAGATGCAAGGGAATGTTCTGAGGACAAACTCTGGAGCATTCGCCACAGTCGGTGCAACGTCCCGCAACGTGGAAGGCACGGATGATGTGGAACATCTTTTCTTCAAAGCTGTTTGCTGCGGCTTTGTTTTCAACACCGGATTTGGGGTTGTTGAATACACAGTTTTCGCAGGTGCAAGCAGGGCAAACGTCTCTGCAGGCGTTGCAACGGATGCACTTTGAAAGTTCGCTCTGCCAGAATGCAAATCTTTCGTCGGGAGTCATCTTTTCCAGCTTTTCAACCTCGTCAAATCTGCCGGAATCCAAAACATCGCCTTCTTCGCCGATAAGCTCGTCGTAAGCAACGTGCTTTTTGCTCTTGCAGTTAATGCAACGCTCGGCAAGAATGTCTTTAGCATCGATTTTAATAATATCGTCGCTGTAAATAGAAGTAACATTGATGGTATCACCGCATTCAATAGAGGAAATACCGTCGCCTGCGATGGCCTTGAGCTTTTCAACATCAACCATACCTTCGCAGGGAATGCCTACCGCATAAACCTTTTCTCTGTCGAAACGGTGCTCGGTGAGAAGCTGGTTAAAGCTGTAGGTGTCGCAGGGCTTAAGGAAAACCAAAATCTTTCCTTCGCTCTTGCGGGTTTTCTGAACAAGATATTTGGAGAAGTTTGCACCGCAAAAATCATTCCAAACAAAATTTTCGTTAATATCATCTGCGGTAGTGAATACAGCAGGGGTGATATCGTAATCAAATTCGCCTTTTCTCCAACCGAGAACGCTGGAAACGGTGCCGTTTTCAAGAAGGGAGATGGCTTTTTCGGTTAAAACATTACGCATTATTTTTTGCATCTCAAATCCTCCAATCTCTTGTTTTCGCCAAGAGCGACAACCTTTTCAACAAAATCGTTCATAGTAGCGGCAAACTTTGCGCCTTCAGCGGCAGAAACCCATTCCACTCTGGTGCGCTCTCTTTCAATGCCGAGGTAATCGAGCATCGAGAAGAGGGTAGCCATTCTTCTGCGGGTATAATAGTTGCCGGAGGTGTAGTGACAGTCTCCGGGATGGCATCCGCAAAGGATAACGCCGTCTGCACCGCGCTGGAATGCGCGAAGGATAAACATCGGGTTAACTCTGCAGGAGCAGGGAACACGTATGATCTTAACCTCTGCGGGAT
>JAZSDB010000021.1:0-14182 GCA_045530975.1 Eubacteriales bacterium | reverse complement strand
GTTTCCTTCACACGCTTAAGCTCATCCATAAGAGCTTCATCGATGTGAAGACGGCCCGCTGTATCTACAATTACGGTATCAAAGCCGTACTTTATAGCGTGTCTGATTGCCTCCTTGGAGGTTTCCGCAGGATCGGCAGTGCCTCTTTCAAAGACCTGCACGCCTACCTTTTCGCCCACAACCTGAAGCTGTGTAATGGCGGCGGGACGGTAAATATCGCAGGCAACCAAAAGGGGATTTCTTCCCTGCTTTTTAAACATTGCGGCAAGCTTACCGCAGTGGGTTGTTTTACCCGAGCCCTGCAAACCGCACATAAGTATAACCGTGGGGGGCTTGGGTGCGATATTTATTTTTTGGTTTGTGCCACCCATAAGTGCCACAAGCTCTTCATTAACTATTTTTACTATCTGTTGGGCGGGAAGAAGACTTTCCATCACCTCGTTACCCACGGCACGCTCGGAAACACGTGCCACGAAGTCCTTTACCACCTTAAAGTTTACATCCGCTTCCAGCAATGCAAGCTTTATTTCACGCATACCTGCCTTAACGTCGGCCTCGGTAAGCTTGCCCTTGTTGCGGAACTTGGAAAAGGCGTTGGACATCTTTTCTACAAGACTTTGAAACATTACAGCTCTCCCATTATCGATTCGGCCAGGCGGTGCACTTCCGAAATATCCTCGGATAATGCAATCCTTGATGCAAGGCCGGATATTCTTTCGCTTTTGGCGACAAATCCCAGCGACTGCTCCAAGGAGCGAAGGGATTCCACACCGTGACGTATGGCATCACGCACACCCTGACGGGTTATACCGCAATGCTCGCTGATTTCCGCAAGAGAAAGGTCCTCATTATAATACAAATCCACCACGTCCCTCTGACGTGCTGAAAGCGTGGCACCGTAAACATCGATCAGACGGCATATATACGCCCTTTCCTCGTTCATGGGTGCGGCTCCTTTCCCTGTCGGTCGGTAGATACCGAAAATGGTCTGTAAAGCAATTCTCTTTACAGACCACAATTATACACTAACATTATCCACTTGTCAATAGGTGTTTTGCGTTATTTTTCCGTATCCACGCCCATTTTTTGCAAACAATGTGATTTCCGCTCCCTTTTCCGCCCTTTCGCTCAGCAAAACCGATGAAAGGGCCTCCTCCGCCAAGCGCAGTACGCTTCGCGCAACCCCACGGGCATTGAGATTCTCTCCGCCTTCCATTGCGGCAGACACAAAATCGAGGGAGACACTTACATTTATACCCCGCTCCTCCATTTTTGTACAAAAGTCCTTTAAGGTCATTTCCGCCACAGCGCATAGCTCTTCCTTGGAAAGGGGCTTAAAGCTTATCACCTCATCCACCCTGCAAACCAATTCATGGGGCAGAATTTGGGATGCGCTTTTTATCCCGTTGTCATTCCGTCCGCTGCCAAAGCCGATACCCGATGTGGAGGGACAGTTGGCGGTCATAATTATAATTGTATTCTCAAAATTCACCGTATTGCTGCAGGAATCGGTTAACCGACCGTCATCCAAAATCTGTAAAAGCAGAGCACGGACCTGCGGATGGGCCTTTTCTATTTCATCAAAAAGCACCAAGCTGTACGGGCTTTTACGGATTTTTTCGGTCAGCGCACCGCCCTCGCCGTAGCCCACATAGCCGGGAGGCGCACCGATGATTTTGGAAACCGAATGGGGCTCCGAAAATTCCGACATATCCAAGCGGATATAACCATTCTGGCCGTAAAACAGTGCCTCTGCAAGACTTTTCGCACATAGCGTTTTTCCCACTCCCGACGGACCTATAAACATAAAGGAGCCGTTGGGACGGCCTCCGCCGCGAACACCCGACCGCACACGTCTGACCGCACTGCAAAGGGCGGTTACGGCATTGTCCTGCCCCACAATGCTTTCCTTCAATTTGGCTTCCAGCAAATTCAGACGGGTTATTTCCTCCTTTTCGGCTATGGCCACCGGTATTCCCGTACGGCGCTCCACCGCCGCTTCTATATGAGGAGAATCGATTATCGGCCTTTTTCTGCCGTCACGCCTCAGCTTAGCCATTGCCGATGCCTCATCCATAATATCTATGGCCTTATCGGGAAGAAATCTGTCGGAAATATAGCGCTTTGAAAGGGAAACCGCCGAGCTTACGGCGCTGTCGGTAATGGTTACATTATGATAATTTTCGTATTTTTCCTTCAAGCCGAAAAGCATTGCCACACATTCCTCCTCGGTGGGCTCCTTTACCGCAACCGATTGAAAACGTCTTTCCAGCGCCTTATCTCTTTCGATACTGCCTCGAAACTCATTTAGTGTGGTGGCACCGATAAGACGGATTTCTCCACGGGCAAGGGCGGGCTTTAATATATTGGAGGCATCGATGGCGCCCTCGGCACCGCCTGCGCCCACCACGGTATGAAGCTCGTCGATAAACAAAATCACATTCCCTGCATTACGAACCTCCTCCAATATATTCTTTATCTTTTCCTCAAATTCGCCTCGGTATTTTGTGCCTGCCACCACCATAGAAAGCTCCAAGCTGATAATACGCTTATCCTTCAATTCCTCGGGTACATCTCCCGAAGCAATTCTTAAAGCCAGCGATTCCACCACGGCGGTTTTCCCCACTCCTGCCTCTCCCACCAGACAGGGATTGTTTTTGGAGCGGCGGAGCAATATGGAGATAACCCTTTCCTCCTCCTTTTCCCTGCCGATGACAGGGTCCACCTTCCCCGATTTCGCCTTGGCGGTAAGGTCTGTGCCGTTGGCATCCAGCAAGGGGGTGGGCTTGATACTGCTTTTCCTCTTGCGCTCATCCACCACGCAAACAACGGGCTCCGAGTCGCCGTAAAGCTCCTCAAGGGTGGCCAAAAGCTCCTCCAAATCACAATTAAGCTCGGTTAAAATCCGTGTAGCCACACAATCCTCGCTGAGCATTGCCATAAGAATATGCTCTATCCCCACACAGGAAAGCTCTCCGTTGCCTGCAAGATAGGAGGAACGCAGGATTATTCTGCGGCATACGGGAGTCATATCGTCACCGGTAAGAAGGGTTTTGCATCCCATACCCACAAGACCGACGATTTTGCTTTTCACGCCGTCATAGGTTACATCTCGGGCTATAAGCATTTTGGAGCAGGAGCTGTTTCCCTCCCGAAGGATACCCAGCAAAAGATGCTCACTGCCCACATAGGAGTGTCCCAGCTCCTTGGCACAAAGCAATGCCGCGGTAATCACCCTTTTGGCTCCCTCCGCAAATCGTTTGGTTATATCGCTCACTTCCACCAATCCCTTTCTTGTTTCTCTAAACAGAATATGTAAATTTGTCAAAAAGGTTATATTACCCCTTTATTTTTTAAAACAGATATGATATACTTTATCTATCATTATGAAAGGGGTATGGCTATGAACGAGGATATGAACAACAATCCTGACTACGGCATAGATGCAGGCGAGGATAATACACAAGCTCACAAAAGAAAAGCTCCCAAAGGCCCTACTCCCCAAAAAGGCAAGCCGGGCAACAAAAAACCGGTTAAAAAGAAAAAGAAATCGGGCAACGGCGCACAGATTATGGCGGTGCTGATTGTATTGTTGGCATTTTATCTGGTGTTTAGTCTGTTTATCGCAGGTTTGATATTTTATTCCTTTAATGAAACTGCGGATAATACCGAAATTTATTCTCTCAACGTAGTTTATGACGAAAGAATACTCCACAAGATGGATGCGGAAACCGCCAATACCGATTACGGCCTGTATATCCCCTTTGAATATCTTTCGGAAATTGCCTCCTTCGGTCTGGCGGGGGACGGCGATGTGGCCACCCTCTTTATTATGGGCACCGACAACCGTATTGAATGCACCAAAAATTCTTCATTAATTATTATTAACGGCAACCCCGTGCGCATTTCGTCACCGATACTTTTTGAAAACAACGATTATCTCATTCCCATCACCCTCATTGAAAGCTTTGTGACAGGTATAGACGTTACCTATAACGAAGAAAAAATGATATGCAGTGTTTCCTCCGATTTGGGAAAATCCAATGTATCCTTGAAGCTCAAGCTTCCCGAACCTCATCCCTACCCCGATTACTTCACCGATGAGGACAGATATTACAACACCACCACAGAAGCGGAATAGAACAAAAAATCACCCTTGGATTTATTTCCAAGGGTGTTTTTATTTACTTTGATAAAGCCGCCAGAAGAGAGTCTATGCCCGCCTGATATTTATATCGGTTGTTCTGAAATTGGGTGTCCAGGCTGCCTATAAAGGTTGGCATGGAATATACATACATCAAATCGCCGAAATTGTAAACAACGCCCATATCGTAAACCTTATGGGAGAGTATCCATTCAAGCATTTCCCCATTGCCGGAACCTTTATCGCTGTCCTCACCGAGAAGGGTTGCATAATAAAGCTCGGTAAGCTCTTGGGAATGAATGGCGATAGCTTCAAGGGCATAGCAGGTCATATCCAGCATTTCTCCCTTTTGAGAAACGGGGATAGCAAAGGCAGAGCATTCATACACATTCATGGGAGTATTGTAAAGGGCCTGCTTTTCATCAGCTTTGGGCATCGGCGCTATGCCTATATCAGCAAGCTTTTCCTTTACAGAGGCATTTCTCAGCACAGAAAGGGTATCGGGCATAAACAGCGCCTTACCGTTTACAAACATAGCCAGCTCTTCGTCATAAATACCGCTGTCCCAGTTTCCGTGAAGGTCTGCCATTGTCACATTGTTGTCTTCCAGAATTCTCTGAAATTTCTCAAACATCACTATATTTTCGGGCTCCGCCACACGGAGAACGGGTTTGCCCGATTTATCGGCAACAGTAAATTGATTTGCACCGTTCATAAAGGAGATGATGTCGTAATTCTGTGTCACCATTCCCCAGATGTCCTCGGTATTTGCACCCCATTTTTTTGGGTCCTGCTCATAGGGCACACAACCGATGAGCTCATACATTTTGTCCACTGTCCATTCGCCCTTCTTAACAAGGGAATAAATATTTCTTACGGAATATTCCTCAAGAATACTCTTATTGAACAGCATAATGCCTGCGGCGTCATCATCGGTTACAAGACCGCTGCCGTTAATAAAAAAGGTTTTTCCTTTGATGGTCAAATCCTCTGTTATACCGCTGTCCCACCACGATTCATCAAGGGAGAGATAATCGTTGCCCACCTCATTAAGAGCCAAAAGCTTGTTATCCGCCACCAGCGGTGCAAGGCCTCCCACGCTGTTCACAACGGCATTGATTTCGTTTTCGTCGCTGAGCAAATCGTTACGGAGATACCAAATGGGATCGTTATCGTCAAAGGGGAGCACAAGATTAATATTTATGCCGTATTTATTGAGAATTTCACGGTTACGCTCGGCAAAGGCCATCACCAAAGGGTCCTCGTGGTGTGCATATGCCACATCAATCTGAGCGGTGGTATATGCCGAAGAATCATCCCGATAGCCCAAAATATTTATGCTTTTATTTCCCCAGTCCTTTTCCTCCAGATCAGCATCGGAAGTGTCCGAGGAGGACGAAGGGTTGCTCACCTCCGAAGAGCCGTCGCCGTCAGAGGAGGTCTGCTGAGAGGAATCGGAGGACACATCGTCGGTACAGGCGGTGAGGGACAAAAGCATTGAAAGCAGCAAAAGCACTGCAATGGCTGTTATATATCTTTTTTTCAAAGAAACACCTCTTTCATTATAAAAATGTATCCGCCGCAAGGCGGATACACATAAAGCTTTGATAAATTATGCCGGTTCGATTATGCCGTAATCATTATCGGAGCGTTTGTAAACCACATTATACTGACCGCTTTCGGCATTTAAGAACATATAGAAAGTATGCTGCAGCAGGTTCATCTGCAAAATGGCCTCATCCACAGACATGGGCTGCATTTCGAACTTTTTAACCTTGCTTACATTGATGGTATCCTCTGCCTCGGCAAGATCAAGCTCTGCAAAAACCTCTTTCTTAACATGGATTTTCTTTTCCAGTCTGGTGCGGTTTTTCCTGATCTGACGCTCAATATTCTCCATTGCGGTATCAAGAGCGCACTTATAATCCTTATCGGAGATTTCGGAGCGGAAGATAGAACCGTTATGATAGATTGTAAGCTCTATCCGTTCACCGATTTTAGTGCTGCTGAGATTAACCGTTGCATCGGTATCCTCGGGGAAAAACCTGTCAAATTTCGCCAGCTTCTTTTCCACCCATTCACGAACATCGTCGGTTAAAGTGAACTTTTTGGTGATGATCCTGATTTTCATTTGTGCACCTCCACATCCGCGGTGAAATGAAAACAGCTCTCGCAGTTTTCACCGCGAAGGATTAAAATTTCGGATATCTTCTATCCACTTATATTCTACCACCTGTATACACATTTGTCAATAGATTTATTATTATACACACTACATTTGTGCAAATTGCCACACAAAAGGCAAAAAAACAAGCGGCATTGCCGCCTGCTTATTATTTTCTCTTTTTTCGTGCATTCCCTCGGACAGAGCGCAGCCGTGACAGCTTTTCCTCGCTTATGCTTTTAAAGGAGGAAAGCATAGATTCAAAATCCTTTTCCTCTCCCCGACGGGAAGCAATAAAATCATTCTCGTCATCTGCTATCATAGACAGCCCTATTTTGCCGTTATTGAGGGAAATAACCGTGGCTGTCACCACATCGTCCCTTTTGATAACACTTCTTATATCGGAAACATATCCCCTTGAAAGCTTGGAAATGTGAACCATACCGGTTTCGCCGTTGGGCAAACGTACAAATGCGCCGTAATCGGTTACACCGCTAACCACACCCGTAACACTTTCTCCCATAGAATATGACATAAACCACACCTGCTCATCAAAATATTATTAAGAAAATTTTGACGTCGGTGAGATTAAAAGCTATTCGGGAATGTTGTTCCTGAAAATAATCTCATTGGGCTTTCTGTAACCCAATTCACGGGCTACACGCTCAATATATTCATCGGTTATGGGCTCGGCAAGACGAAGCTCCAATTCATCAATGGAGTCCTGCACCTGCTGAAGCTGAGCCAGCTTGGCATCCCGTTCCTTGCGAAGCTCGTTCATTTCCACCTGAAGGTTGATAACCGAAACCAGCAAAAATATAAAAATCAAGGTGAAGGCGGTTCTGATAATTAAATTAGTACGGACCGATCTTTTCCTTTTCATTTTTTACTTCCTTTCATAAAACCGTTTTTTGCATCCTTAACGGTTTTATTGCAATAATACTTTGTATATACACGGCGGAACAAAACATTGATTCTTTTGCCAACCGCCATTTTTATCGAGCTCACTATCCTTGCCACCAGCTTAAATAACCGCATACAGAGCGCCATATATAAGGCGCTGACCGTTTTCCTCCACAGAAAAAAGCCAATAGCCACCATTACAATGGCAAAAAAGCGGACACGGCCGAAGGAAAGGTTGAAAAACAACAGCAGCAGGCATATTACGGTTATGGCGGAAAAAGCCACATCACCTATGAAAACCGCCGCTATACCACTTTTTCTGTTTAGACGTGATATTCTGAACAAATCGTACACACAGCAGAGGAATGCGCCCAGAATAAGGGAACACAGTACCAGCAGAGCCGAAGAATTCATTGCCCCTTAAAAAATACCGAACCGTTTTTTGCGGGGAGTATCGTCAAAATAAACCAGTGCGGAAATATTGCCCATCACCGTTATTTCGCCGTTTTCAAGGGAAAGATTTTTCACCGACAGCCCCTCACCGCTTACATTCAGCACATAATCGCCCACAGACAAGCTGACCAGCGTATCATCAAAGCTGATAACATCATCCACGGCGGTTATATTAAGACAGGCACGGTTGTCAAGAGAAAGGTGGTGTTTTTCGTTCATAGCAGTTCCTCCGTTTTACATTACATAGATATGACGGAGGATACTGAATTATTCTGTTTTTATTCCAAAACCTCATACATTTCCGATGCTTCGGCCTTGCGAGTTGTTTCATTAATGGCAACAACACGGAATTTTGTAGTGCGGCTGCCGTAGCGAACCTCTATAATATCGCCGATTTTGACATCGTAGGAGGGCTTTACAACCTTGCCGTTTACCGAAACAAGGTTTTCGCCGCAGGCCTCATTGGCAACAGTACGGCGCTTGATAATACGAGAAACCTTAAGGTATTTATCCAATCTCATAAAAACCAACCACAAAAAAACCATAAGGCGGAGGTTATCCCCCGCCTTATATGGACTACTTATTTATTAACTGCGTCTTTAAGGTCTTTGCCTGCAACGAAAGCGGGAACCTTGGAAGCGGGGATAGTGATAGCTTCCTTGGTCTTGGGGTTGCGGCCAACTCTTTCAGCTCTTTCCTTAACCTTGAAGGAGCCGAAGCCGGCGATCTGAACCTTGCCGCCGGTAGCGAGCTCGGATTCAATTGCCTTAAACATAGCATTAACAGCAGCTTCTGCGGACTTCTTGGTGAGGCCTGCATTGCTTGCAACAAATTCAACGAGAGAAGACTTGTTCATAGATAATACTTCCTTTCAAAATAAAAATTAACTGTTGGCATTATATCATAAATATCCCCTATTATCAAGGGTTTTTTGCATATTTTAGTGAAAGTTTTTGTTTTTTGTAGAATTTCAACAATTACTTTCTCTTGGATTGCTGCCAAAAGGCCTCTTTTTCTTCACGGGTGGCCTCTGTAACGGTTTTTCCTGCCGCCAGGCACAGCTCCTCCACGCCCTGGAAGCGGTTTAAAAACTTTTCGTTGGCGTTATAAAGCGCCTGCTCGGCATCTACCCCTGCAAGACGGGCGGAATTTACCACCGCCAGCAAAAGGTCACCGAATTCTTCCTCTGTTTCTGCCATATTTCCCTTGGCAAGAGCGGCCTTGACCTCCTCTGCCTCCTCGAAAACCTTGGTTAAGGCCTCGGGGGCATCATCGAAATCAAATCCGAATTTTCTTGCCTTTTTACCCAGCTTTTCGGCTCGCATCAATGCGGGCATAGCGGGAGAAACCGAGCGCAGCACCTCGGTATCGCTTTTTTGCTGCTTGGTATCTCTTTTGATGGCATCCCAATTGGCGAGCACGTTTTCGGTATTTTCCACCTTAACATTGCCAAATACGTGCGGATGGCGCACAATAAGCTTTCGGCACACGTCGTTACAAACGTCGTCGGCGGTAAATCTTCCGTTAGATGATGCTATTTCCGCATGGAAAACCACCTGCAAAAGCACATCGCCCAGCTCCTCGCGCAAAATCGCCTCGTCATCCTTATCTATACCCTCGATAAGCTCGTAGGTTTCCTCCAAAAGGTCACGGCGGATAGATTGATGGGTTTGCTCTCTGTCCCAGGGGCATCCGTCGGGGGCCCTCAGCATTTTCATTATTTCCACAAGGTCGGAAAAGCCGTATTCCTTTTTGGAAAGCAATTCTTCTTTTGTCATACTAATCCTCAAAATCTTCTGTTTGGGGCTTAAGCAAGCCGCGTTTTACCAATATCCTTGCCAAAAGTGTGCCCTTGGGGAGAAGCTTAACCTCTTCTTCCTTGATTGCCCTGAGAGCCAGCACCGATATTACATAGGAAATAACCAATGCAATGCCCGAAAGCATAAGCACGAAAAAGGCACCTGCTCTTGTATCCACCGAGCTTGAAGAGAAGCTGTACCACAGCGCAACCGCACCCTTATAGGCACCGTATGTAGCCAGAGCGGAAACAGCACCGCAGGCAACGGGGCGGGCAAACATACCCGCAAGCTTTAACCTTACACCGCAAAATCTGCGGAGGAAGGTAATATCCATAAGCATTACCACGCAATAACAGATAAGGGAGGCGGCAGGTGCGGCCTGTATTCCCAAGGGACTGTAAAGCAATGCCACCTCTGCGGCGGTAAGCACGGCAATTCCGCACAGCACCGCAATAAAGGGAAGGTGGGGCTTGCCATAGGCATTGAGCAGAGAATTACAGGTGGAAACCACCGATATAAAGAACACTGCAAAGCCGAGAATTACCAAGGACATACTTGCCGAATCCAGAGGAATTATACTTCCGCCGTCGGACAAGGGCAGTGAGCCGGACCATTTATCGGCACCGTAAAGCAGAGAAATGCAGGACCTGCCGGTTATCATAAGGAATACACCGCAGGGCACGGCAATAATGCCCGAAATTCTGATTGCCTGAGCGGTAAGGGCCTGGGCCTTTTTGCTCTTTTGAACCGCCAAGGCGCCCGAAACGGCAGGCAGTATGCTGGTGGCAATGGGAAATACCAATGTGGCGGGCAGAAGGTCATATATGGGCACCGAAAGACCGGTATATGCCGAAAAGAGAGTTTGAGCGGTTTTTTCGGGCATACCCGAATCCACAAGGCAATTTACTATAATAATAGTATCAAGGAATTGTGAAAAATACAGTGCGGCGGCGGTCAAGGTAACCGGCAGGGCCACAAGTACAATCATTTTCAGCAACACGCTGTCTTGCGCACAGCTGTCATCACTGCATTCGGGCACGCTTTTTCTTGAAAACCTGCGATAAAGCAGGATATAAACGGTGGCAAAGAAGGTTCCCACCGAAACACCGCTTATGGCGCAAGCCGCCTGAATGGCCACGCTTGCTCCCATATAACGGGCATAAAATACCGCACCCAAGCCAACGGTGAGCTTGAAAAAGGCCTCGATAAACTGTGATATGGCGGTGGGATACATATTATGCAAGCCCTGAAAATAACCCCTTACCGAAGCGCAAACACAGATAAAGAACAAGGAGGGTGCTATGGCACGCATAGCGGCCGCACTTTCCGCATGGTTGGTTACTCTTGCAATAGCGGGAGCAAAAACCATAAGGGCTATCATAAAGATAAATCCGATTATGCCGAAAACTATCATTGCAAGACGGGAAATGCGCTTGGCTTCCCTGCCCCTGCCCTTTTCGTTGCTTGCCGCAACCATTTTGCTCACCGCCACGGGAAGACCGCTGGTGCTGAGCATAAAGAGCATTGCATAGATAGAATATGCTGCGGTAAAAATGCCTATACTGTCACCCAGAATATTGGTGAGGGGAATTTTGAAAACCACACCTATAATCTTTACGGCAAAGCTTGCCACGGTAAGTATGACAGCTTCACGGATGAAGCTTTTTTGTTTTTTTACTTCTGTACTCATTTCAGTCACACTTTTTGTTTTTTCCTGCAAAAACCAAGGACAATGCCTTGGTTTTTACATTTATATAAATTCTCTCAAAAGTGAATTTTCGGGAACGACCTCATTGGGCCACTGCTCTTCCTCATCAAGCAAATCCATAAGCGCAACTGCACTTTCGTAATATTTGCTGTCGGCAGGCACGCATTTAAGGTTGTTGATGGCATCATCATCCAGAATACGGCGTTCATAGGGGAAGAAGGTGTTTATCGCCACATCGGCATACTTTTTGTAGGGCTCTATGGAAAAGCCCTCATTCAACTTCACGTTGTCCCACAGCTCATAGCACTGCTGTGCATTGGAATTGCGGTGGCGGGTATCTCTTACAAGGCGGCGCACAAAACGGCAATCGGAGCCGTCGCCCGCATCGGCATAGAGATAAACACGGTATATCATTGTTTCATCGGGCTTTTCGGAGAAAAGCTCGGGAGATAAGGCGTGAAGTCCCTCAACAATAACCACATCGTTTTCGTTAAGCTTAATGGTACGGTAGCCGTCGGTACGGCGCTTGGTGACAAAATCGAACATAGGAATTTGCGCCTCTCTGCCTGCCAGCAGGTCGGAGGTGGTCTGCTTGATAAGGTCCAGACGCAGACTGTTTATGGTTTCGATGTCACGGGTACCGTCGGGAAGATAAACGCTTTCCTCGGGATTGCGGTAATAATCGTCCAGAGAAACGGTATAGGCGTGTCTGCCGCCATCGGTTATAAGCTGTGAAAGCTTTTTCGTGGTGGTGGTTTTACCTGCGCAGGAGCCGCCTGTAATAAAGACAAGCTTTATATCATAGCTGCGGCAGATGCGGTCGGCAATAGCTTTCAGCTGATTTTCGTACGCCAATTCATCGTTATAAACGATTTCTTTCATCTTATTCATCAACACTGTCTTCCTTTCGATGCTTTGAGAAAAACTCGCAGGCCTCTTCATAGCCCAGCGATTTATCGTCACGGAGATATTCAAAGGGATATTTGGGGAAGGCGTGACGGAGAATATCATTACGGGAGGGGCTGACAAGCTTGGTTATGGCGCCCGCACCGCAGGCAAACACGGTGGAATGCTCCTCCATCATCAACACATTATATAGGTTTTCCTTTCCCTGCAAGGTATATCCCGTATTTTCGGCATTACCCACCGTATTTTTCTGACGGTAAAGGTAATAGGGACTGTATCCCGACTGCTTCAGCCGTGAATGGGCATAGGAAACACATTCTCTGGCAAAAGCGCCCCGAGGGTCGTAATAGCCATCGCCCGTAAAGCGCAGAGCGGCGGCATTTTTTATGGAAAGGGTGTGTACGGTTATATTTGAAAATCCAAGAGAAATCACGTCCTCCAAGCTCTTGGAAAAGCGTTCTCTGTTATCCTCGGGCAGACCTGCTATAAGGTCGGCATTTAGGCATTCAAAATTATATTTCTGCGCCATTTCAACCGATTTGAAAAACTGCTGTGCGCTATGCTTTCTTCCGATTTGCAGCAAAACCTCATCGCTGGTGGTCTGGGGATTTATGCTAATGCGCTTAACCCCGCCCTCCTTTACAGCTCTGAGCTTTTCGTCGGTAATGGTATCGGGACGTCCTGCCTCGAAGGTATATTCAATATTACCCCCATTGGCACCTACGCTATCATTTATACAGCTGAGCAGACGGGTAATCTGACTTGGCTCCAGAATGGAAGGAGTACCTCCGCCGATATAAACGGCACGAAGGTTAAGCCCCAGGGCCTTTATCATTCTGCCCGTTTCCCTTATATCGGACATAAGCTTTTCCAGATAGGCGGGAATAAGGTCAAAAAGCTTTTGGTTACTGTAAGAAACAAAGGAGCAATAATCGCACCTTGTGGGGCAAAAGGGGATGGAAACATACAAGCCGCAATCATTGGGCCCGATATCCGAAAGCATTACTTGCTGCAGAGAAGCGGTTTCCACCGAAAGCTCCGCCTTTTCACGGGAGACCTGATAATCTCTCATAAAAAGCTCGGCCACATCCATGGCGGAATAGCCCCTGTCCAGATAATATTTTGCCCTTTTTACCGGACGAAGACCGGTTATATATCCCCAAGGCAGGTCAAAGCCGAAAAGCTTACTGCCTGCTTCGAGAAAGGCCTTGCCGATGGCATTCATAGCGTAAAATTCGTCATTCATGGGGATATGAGGTTCATACCCGCCTGAAAACCAGCCCTCTGCTCTTCTTTCGCCGCAGGCAAGAATTACCTTGGCCGTAAAGAGATTCTCCCCCTGATTCTGTTCCAGAAAGAAATAGGCGTAGTTTTCGCTTTCAAAGGATTCCTTGAACTTTTCGCCGGGAAAATACAGGAGGCAAAGGGTCTGGAAATAATAATCGTTAAGATAACCCGTGCGGTTATCTATTTCCAATTTCATTTTCTGAGCTCCCGTGTATCTATTATAACATTTATGGGGCCGTCATTATGTGCCATAATGTCCATATGGGCACCGAAAACCCCCGTAACAGTGGGAAGCACCTTATTTACCTCCACTGCCAGCATATCGAAAAGACGCTTTCCCTCTTCGTATTTTGCCGCATGGGTGCAATCGGGACGAAATCCGCGGTTAACCCTGCCTGCAAGAACGAAATTGGAGATTAGCATAACACTTCCCTCCACCGCAGACGGGTTGAGAGAAAGCTTGCCGAGCTCATCACGGAAAACACGCAATCCCGATATTTTATTGGCCATTTTTGCCACGTCTTCCTCGGTATCGTCATCAAAAACTCCGATAAAGGCAATCAATCCGACACCGATTTCGGAAACGGTTTTTCCATCCACAACGCACTGTGCGCTGTGAACTCTTTGAACTACTGCTCTCATATACTACCTCTTGTTACCTCACGGACACCCTTTATGCGGTGCAGGTTTCCTATAATATTGCGGAGATGGTCCACACCACTGCATTTTATGCCCACAGATATAACCATATCACCGTTACTTTCACGGGTGGAGATGGATGTTACCGCCACCTTCATATCGTTGAGCCCGATGGTAAT
>JAZSDB010000083.1:0-3518 GCA_045530975.1 Eubacteriales bacterium | reverse complement strand
TCTTCCTAAGACCGCTTGGCCTCCGACTTAATATACAAGGTAAGCTCAGCGTCAGAAACCGCCGTATAGGCGATAAGATCACTATTAACGGCATAAACCGTAGTTTGAAAAAACTATTTATAGAAAAAAAGATTCCTAAAGAATACAGAGATATTATTCCTATTATATTCGATGAATTGGGGATAATATATGTACCATTTGTGGGAATAGCTGATCGTGCGAAGCACCACAATGGCGAAATTCGCAAATACATTTCTGTTGTTTTTAATACTATTGATAAAGAAAGATGGAGTATCGTTTATGAAAAGTAAAGGAATAGGAAAAGCGCTGACATTATATATAGTCTTTTTCCTAATAATTATTTTCGTCGCCAATATGGTTTGGGGCGGAAACAGTAAACAAGAAGAATTGGATTACAGCCAAGTTGTAAAAATGTTTCAAAATAAAGAGGTTAAGCGTTATTATGTTGATAATGCTGACGTGCTTTATCTTTCTGCAAAAGAAATAGAAAATAACGATAACAATAAAGATGTAAACCTTGATTCCTTTGAATATATCCACTATTTAGCTGATATCGAGATATTCACCAATGACCTTGGCGATATTATTCTTGAGCAGACAGCTTCGGGCGATTTACAGTCTTATGATTATCAAGCGCCTGCTGTAATTCCTTGGTGGGCAGCATATCTTCCTTATCTAATCGTTATTATAGTTTTGGTTGTTGTATTTTGGTTGTTTATTTCAAGAACTTCCAAAAACGGCGGCGGCATTGGCGGTTTGGGCGGAAAAATGAATTCCTTCAGCAAAGCCCGTACAAAGCTGGGTAGCGATGAAGCCAGAAAGGTTTTGTTTGATGATGTTGCAGGCGCAGACGAAGAAAAAGAAGAATTGCAGGAGGTAGTTGAATTTCTCCGCAATCCTCATAAATTCTCCGATCTTGGCGCACGTATCCCCAGAGGTGTATTGCTTGTAGGCCCTCCCGGTACAGGTAAAACTCTTCTTGCTAAAGCCGTTGCAGGCGAAAGCGGCGTGCCCTTCTATTCCATTTCAGGATCTGATTTCGTTGAAATGTATGTCGGTGTAGGTGCGTCTCGTGTTAGAGACCTTTTTGAAACCGCAAAGAAGACCGCACCTTGTATTATATTTATTGACGAAATAGATGCTGTTGGACGTCACAGAGGTGCAGGCCTTGGTGGCGGTCACGATGAAAGAGAACAGACTCTTAACCAATTGTTGGTTGAAATGGACGGTTTTGGTGTTAACGATGGCGTAATAGTTATAGCCGCAACCAACCGCCCTGACATTCTGGACCCTGCATTGCTTCGTCCCGGACGTTTTGACCGACAGGTTACTGTTAATCTTCCCGATATAAAGGGTAGAGAGGCCATTCTTGCTGTACACGCTAAGGGTAAGCCCCTGGGACAGGATGTAGATCTAGCTGTAATTGCAAAATCAACCTCCGGATTCAGCGGTGCAGACCTTGCAAATCTTTTAAACGAGGCGGCATTGCATGCGGCTCGTAAAAAGAAGACCGTTATTAATACAGAAGACATTGAAGAAGCCACTATCAAAGTAATTGTAGGTCCTCAGAAGAAATCCAAAGTAATTTCTCCCGAAGATAAATTGAAGACTGCGTATCACGAAGCAGGCCACGCTATCGTTGCTAAGATGCTCGACGGTCAGGACCCCGTTCATCAAATTTCCATCATCCCCAGCGGCAGAGCTTTGGGTTACACCTTGTCTCTCCCCGAAAAGGAAAAAACAAGTGTATTTAAAAATGGCTTGTTAGATGAGATTTGTATGCTTTTAGGAGGACGTGCTGCAGAAAAGATTATGTGCGAAGACATATCCGGCGGTGCCTCCAACGATATGGAGCGCGCAACAAAAATAGCTCGCACAATGGTTACAAAGCTTGGTATGAGTGATGTCCTCGGTCCTGTTGTTTATGCTTCCGAAAACAATGAAGTGTTCCTTGGTAAGGATTTCAGCTCCACCAAGAATTATTCGGAAAAGATTGCGCAGATGATAGATGAGGAAGTATATAAATACGTTACTTCCGGTTACGAGCGTGCTATTAAAATTCTTGAAGAGAATAAGGAAATAATGATTTTCATTGCCAACTATCTCGTTAAGAATGAAATTATGGACCGCGAACAGTTCGAGCTTTGCTTTACCGAAGGAGTCACGGAGGAAATGCTCGATGCAGTTACCGAAAGAAAGAAGAAAGCTTCCGAAGCCGAAAACAAAAGCAGAAGAGAAGAATTAAACAAAAACAATAAAAAAGAAGAAAAAGCACCTATCAAGGAAGAAGAAATCAATACCGATGATGTTTTTTCTGATGATCTTCTGAATAAATAATTAAAAAATTCTGTCGCAGTATAAACTGCGACAGAAACTTTTTGAATATATCCATAGAATTCCGCCGAAACTACCGTGTGGAGGTGTTACTATGGATTTAAAGAATAAGCTGGTTATAGGTTTGGTTATAATTATCATTTCTATAATAATTGCAATGTCACTATTTTCATTTATATATGTCAAGTAAAGGATCTCATTATGAATAAAACAGTATTAGGCGGTTTTATTTCGGTTAAAAGTGTTATAGAATCACACAGCCGTCCGATCTATAAAATTTATATAGAAAAATCGCGTTACGAAAATATAATGCGCTCACAGTTGCGTTTGGCAGAACAGCGACAATACAATGCACTGCTGAATTGCGGCTCTGAATGCGTGTTTGTGACAGACACGGAATTTGCCGAGATTATGCCCAACAGCAATTCCGGTGGTATTGCTGCCGAAGTAGGAGATAGAGAATTCTCTCCCTTTGAGGATATTCTGTCTATCAAAAACGGTTACATAGCTATACTGGATGGAATAGAAGACCCCTTTAATTTTGCTTATGCTTTACGTTCCTTGTATGCCGCAGGTGTAGATGCTGTTGTACTTCCCGAACGAAATTTCTTTACCGCAAGCGATACTGTAATACGTTCATCCGCAGGAGCATCAGAGCTTATTAAAGCATCTGTTGTGCCGGATTTAGCCGAAGCTTGTAAGCAATTAAAGCAGAAGGGCTATCATTTGGCCTCTACTGCTAAAAATGAAAAAGCTAAGGATTTATACAGAATAAAACTTTCAAAGCCCTTGTGCCTCATTTTTGGCGGCGAGAAAAGGGGAATCAAGCAGGAAATACTTGATATTTCAGATTCTTGCATAAAAATCAGATATCCGAGAAACTGTCACTATTCGCTTCCTGCATGTAGCGCTATTTCTATCATTTCCTTTGAATGCGCAAAGAAGCTCCAATCATTTCATAAATGATATCATACCGTTTGGTACGTTGCCGATAATTAACGTTTCGGCAATTACTACTTTATTTTCGATTAAAATTTTGTTATTGTTGAATGGCGCTATGCACTCAATTTCGGTTTTGAAGTCGACTGATATGCGATGAAGAGTTTGATTAATTCCGCCGCTGATAAGTTCGCTGCTTATGTCATAACGTACATAGCTTGCAG
>JAZSDB010000234.1:0-11642 GCA_045530975.1 Eubacteriales bacterium | reverse complement strand
GCAATGGTGCGAAGCTGAATTTCCACCTTCATCAGCCGTTTTTCGTGGGCGAGAAAGATGGGCACACTTACGATAAGGTGCAGAGAGCGATAACCGTTGGGCTTGGGATTCTTGATATAGTCCTTGCGCTTGATAAGGGTAATATCGTCCTGGCTGAGAAGCGATTCTGCAAGACTGTAAACGTCCTCGGTAAAGGCACATATAACTCTCACGCCTGCGACGTCGGCAAGGTTTTCCTCCACCGAATCCACCGTAAGAGGAAATCCCATTTTTTGAAGCTTGCCGTGCATACTGGGCACCGTCTTCAAACGGGTTTTAATCCCGTTTATGGGATTGCGGTCGTAATGAAGTGAATACTCCTCATTGAGCACCCTGAACTTGGTTTCTATCTCCATTATGGCGCAACGGTAGTAGGCCATAAGGGTATCGAATCTTTGCATATATTCCTTACCGAAGGATAAAACATCCTCGGTAAAGGCATCCTTCAGCTGTTGCTTTATACGTTCTTCCTGTTTAAAATCCATTATATCACCGAAAAATCAAATATTATCCAGAGCCATTGCCAGAATTTCCGCATGGTCACCTGCCATAGGATTTTCACCGATGGCCTTATATACAGGGTCTGCAATTATGCCGTTATTACCCACGCTTTTGGAAACCTTGAAGGTATATCTGCCCGATTTGGAGGCAAGAGTGATTTCCATAAGGGTGACGCCCCTCATTTCCATACGCTTGCAGGAAACATTATACCATTCCGCCGACATAGCATCGTCACCTGCAGAGAGGGCATCGTTGTCCTCTACCTCGGCCAAAAAGGGCACTGTAATAATGCGGGTGCGAGGGTCACGGTCGGGACGTGATGCCACGGGAAGCTGACGGAGCGAGCGCACCTTCAAGGAGGTTTCCTCCATCAATTCACGGGATGCGGCGGTATAAACATCCTCGTTCATTTCCAAAAATCCACCGGGAAAGGCCAGCTTTCCCAGACAGGGATGTCCCCCACGGCGGATAAGCAGAATTCTTCCGTTTGTGTGTATAATTATGTCAACTGTAACCGAAGGGCGGTCGTATGCCGCGGCATCGTATTGCGCCAAAAATTCCTTTTCGGTCAAGCCGTTTTTATCACGAAGTTCTTCCATAAGCAATCACCTTAAATCCACTGTATTAAAGGGGTTTCTTTTGTATAAGATTGTTTCTGCGGGGATAATCCTTTGGGGTATTCTTAATCTTTTTTATCACTAAGAGAGTGTGAAGATAACCGAACTCGGGAACCGTTACATCGATTATGTCAACCAACTCGCCGCCCAGCAAAGCTATGGCATTTTGTGCTTCATCGGCCTCTTCTCTGCCCTTTTCGCCCTTCATTGCCACAAAGTAGCCGCCTACCCTTACAAAGGGAAGGCACCATTCGCAGAGAACGTTCATTCTTGCAACGCCCCTTGCTACGGCAATATCGTATTTTTCACGGTAGGAGGTCCTTACAGACAACTCCTCGGCCCTGCCGCAGAGAGTTTTCAGATTGGTTATTCCCGCCTTTTTTGCGGTTGCCGCCACATAATTTAGCTTTTTGGCAGTGGCATCATTGGAGGTAACAACACAATTTTCGGAGCACAGTGCCAAAGGCAGCGAAGGAAAACCGCCACCGCATCCAACATCGATAACCTGCGCATTCTTGAACAAATCGGTATCCAGCAAGGTAAGGGAATCCCAAAAATGAAGCAAAGCCACGCCCTTTTCGTCGGTAAGTGCGGTTAAATTCATCACCTTATTGGTATCTCGCAGGTTTTCTCCAATAATATCCAAGGCCGTGCACTGCTCATCCGTTAAGGACGGGCGGTATTTTTTTGTAAGAGAGGAAAAGCTCATTTATTGCCTCCTTGTGCAAGATAGATAAGCAACACCTGAATATCCGAGGGAGAAACACCGCTTATACGGGAAGCCCTGCCGATGTTTTCGGGGCGAAGCTTTTGCAGTTTTTGTGCCGCCTCCAAGCGCAATCCTCTTATTTGAGTGTAATCTATATCGGCGGGAAGCTGTTTTTCCTCCAGCTTTGCAAATCTTTCCACCTCAGCCAGCTGACGCTTGATATATCCGGAATACTTTATCTCGGTTTCCGCACGAGCAAGCAATGAAGGGTTGTATTCCCTTTCGTCGCCCGATATTTCTATAATATCCTCAATCGTTACATTGGGACGGCGCAGCAGGTCGGCCTTCACTATGCCGTTGCCTGTGCGGGGATAGCCCCTCTTTTCCATAAGGTCATCCAACGCTTTGCCGCCCTTGATGCTTTCGTGCTCCAAGGTATAGATAATTTTCTCCAGCGCTTCCTCCTCGGCAAGGAACTGCTGATAGCGCTCCTCGCTTATCAAGCCCAATTGATACCCCTTGGGAAGCAGTCGTGTGGCCGCATTGTCCTGACGGAGAAGCAGACGGTATTCACTGCGGGAGGTCATCATACGGTAGGGCTCGTTGGTGCCCTTGGTTACAAGGTCATCAATAAGTGTGCCTATATAGCTTTCACTGCGGGAAAGAGAGAAGGGCGCCATTCCCTTAACCTTCAATGCCGCATTTATACCTGCGATAAGACCTTGACCTGCCGCCTCCTCATATCCGGAGCTTCCGTTGAACTGACCCGCTCCGAACAGACCGTTTATATGACGGAATTCCAATGTGTTGGTAAGCTGCAAGGGGTCACAGCAATCGTATTCTATGGCATAGGCAGTGCGCATAAACACCGCATTTTCCAAGCCCTCTATGCTGTGAACGAGCTGAAGCTGAACCTCCTCGGGCAGGGAGCTGGAAAGACCTTGAAGATAAATTTCCTTTGTATCCAAACCCATTGGCTCTACAAAAATCTGGTGACGCTCCTTTTCCGAAAAGCGCACAACCTTATCCTCTATGCTGGGACAATAACGGGGACCCGTACCGTGGATTACACCCGAATAAAGGGGAGAGCGTGAAAGGTTATCTCTGATAATTTGATGAGTTTTTTCGTTGGTATAAGCAATATAGCAGGGCAAAAGATTGGGACGTTGGGGATAGGAGCCGAACATTACGGGATTTTCGTCACCGTCCTGACGCTCCAGCTTTGAATAATCGATAGAATCGGCATGTATTCTCGCCGGAGTGCCGGTTTTAAAGCGCACCAGCTTTACACCCAAATCCTGCAGGGACTGCACCAATCGGTTGGCAGGAAGAGTGTTATCGGGGCCGGAGGCGTAGGCCTCCTCACCAACAATAATTCTGCCGCCCAAGGATGTGCCCGTGGCTATAATCACGCATTTTGCGGGGTAGAATGCACCAAAGGAGGTGGTTACACCGGTAACACCGTTTTCATCGGCCTCCACCGAAACAACCTCCGACTGCTTGAGCATAAGGTTGGGAGTATTCTCCACCGCCTTTTTCATATAATCTCTGTACTTTACACGGTCGGCCTGCATACGGAGTGAGCGCACAGCAGGACCCTTGGAGGCATTGAGCATACGGCTTTGAAGCATTACCTCGTTGGCCGCTTTACCCATTTCGCCGCCCAGCGCATCTATTTCAAAAACCAAATGGCCCTTACCCGTACCGCCAATGGAGGGATTGCAGGGCATATTGCCCACAAGGTCCAGGGTCAGGGTAAAAAGGGCGGTTTTCACTCCCATTCTTGCGGCGGCAAAGGCGGCCTCCAGACCTGCGTGTCCTGCGCCGATAACCGCCACATCCAATTCTTCGGAAATATATTTTTGCATGAGTTTTACCTCGTTTTCTTTCGGAAAATCTATAAGGGAAAGCTATTTCCCCACACAGAAGCGAGAAAAGATTTCATTAACAATATCCTCGCTTACGGCACGTCCGTCTGCTTCCGCAATGGCGGAAAGCGCTCTTTCTATATCCATTCCCGCAACATCCTGAGTGAAGGAATCCAGCGCATTTATCGCATCGCTTACAGCAGAGGCCGCATTGGCCACGGCTGCGCACTGACGGGCATTTACCACAATCTCATCCGATTCTGAAATATTGCCCTCGCCAAAAATTTGCGAAACGGTTTTCACAAGGTCATCTATACCCTCGCCGTCGGCGGCACTTACCGTAACAATATTCTTAAAGGGCATTTCGGGCTGCTCGGAAGCAATATCCGATTTATTCAGCACACATACGGTGCAATCATCCTTGCCCAAGGCCATAATTGCCTCTATCAAACGGCGGTCATCCTCATCCATAGGACGGGAAAGGTCGAAAACCGCAAGGATAAGACCTGCATCCTCCATTGCTTTTCGGCTTTTTTCTATACCTATTTGCTCCACCGGATCCTCGCTGCTGCGGATACCTGCAGTATCGGAAAGACGAAGAAGAATATCGCCCAAACGCACCGTTTCGGTAACCACATCTCTGGTGGTGCCCGCAATGTCGGTAACTATTGCCCTTTCCTCACCGCACAAACGGTTAAGCAGAGAGCTTTTTCCGGTATTGGGCTTGCCTACGATGGCGGTATTTATACCCTCGCTTATGGCCATTCCGTAGGTATGGCTGTCGGTCAGACGATCCAAAGCAGACTTTACGGCCTGCAGGCGTGAGCGCATTTCCACAGGAGAAACATCTGTCATATCCTCATCGGGATAATCTATATAAGCATAAACCGATGCCACCAGTGCACGGAGCTCATTGTAAATTCCGTCAAGGGCACGGCTGAGAGAACCGCCTGCCTGACGTGATGCCACAAAAAGGTGCTTTTCGGTTTTGGAGTCTATTATCCCTCCGATGGCCTCTGCCTGAGTGAGAGAAATTCTGCCATTGATAAAGGCACGCTTTGTAAATTCCCCCGCAGTGGCGGCACGGGCACCGTTTTTCAATGCACAGGACAGCAATTTTTGAGTAACCAGCAATCCGCCGTGGCAATAAAGCTCTGCCACATTCTCCCCCGTAAAGGAATTGGGTGTCGAAAAAAGCAGGCAGATGCCGTCATCAAAAACCCTGCCGTCATCGGCAAAGCTACCGTAATATGCCTTTCTCTGCTCCTTTTTTGCAAAGCTCTCTTTATTGGAGGGAACAAAGATTTTCTCCGCTACGGCAAAGGCGTCCTTTCCGCTTATGCGTACCATAGCAACGCCGCCTTTTCCGTATGGGGTACCGATTGCCGCAATTGTGCTCATCCGAAAACTCCGTAAAATTTAATCATCTTGTTCATTATACATCTTTTTCTCTTGCATTGCAATATTTTTCAAAATAACTTAAAAATAACTATATACTTTTAAAGGGGTTTGTGCTATAATGTATTTGTGGATTTTTATATCCGCAAAAACGCAGATACAGGAGCAACCAATTATGTCTTTACTGACCAAGATTTTCGGCACATACAGCGAAAAACAATTAAAGAAGATAGAGCCCATCGCTCAGAAAATAGAAGCTCTCGATGCCAAATATTCCGCTATGGACGACGATACTCTCAAGGGACAGACTGCCATATTCAAAGCACGTCTGGAAAAGGGCGAAACCCTCGATGACATTCTGCCCGAGGCCTTTGCCACAGTGCGAGAGGCATCCTGGCGTGTTCTCGGCAAAAAGCATTATCACGTTCAGCTTATCGGCGGTATTGTTATACATCAGGGACGTATTGCTGAAATGAGAACCGGTGAAGGTAAAACCCTTATGGCAACCCTTCCCGCCTACCTCAATGCTCTTACGGGCAAAGGCGTTCACGTTGTTACGGTAAACGATTATCTTGCCAAGCGTGACAGCGAATGGATGGGCAATGTTTACCGCTTTTTGGGGCTCTCGGTAGGTCTGATTATTCAGAATATGGACACCGCAGAAAGACAGAAGGCCTATGCCGCAGACATCACCTACGGCACCAACAACGAATTTGGATTTGACTATCTCCGTGACAATATGAGGGTTTATCTTAAGGATACAGTTCAGAGAGGACACGAATTTGCCATCGTGGACGAGGTTGACTCTATTTTGATAGACGAAGCAAGAACTCCTCTTATCATATCCGGTGCAGGCGGCGAATCCAGCGAAATGTATGTTAAGGCAGATGACTTTGTACGCAAGCTCAAATGCCACAGAATAAAGGAATTTGATGCCAAAACCGATGACAGCGAATTTGCCGAGGACTATATTGTTGACGAAAAGGCAAGAAGCTGTATGTTCACCGCAAAGGGCCTTGAAAAAATAGAAAAGCACTTTGGTGTGGAAAATATCGGCGATGGCGAGCATTCCGAGCTTATGCATTATCTCAATAACGCCATCCGTGCAAGAGGCATTATGCAGAAGGATATCGACTATGTAATGCAGGACGGCAAGGTTGTTATTGTAGATTCCTTCACAGGCCGTATTATGCCCAGCAGACGCTTTTCCAACGGACTTCATCAGGCAATCGAGGCGAAGGAAGGCGTAAAGGTTCAAAACGAAAACCGCACTCAGGCCACCGTTACCTTCCAGAATTTCTTCAGAAAATACAAAAAGCTTTCCGGTATGACCGGTACCGCTATGACCGAATCGGCCGAATTTGAAGAGATTTACCGTTTGGACGTTATAGAAATCCCCACAAACAAGCCCATGATCCGCAAGGACCACAACGACTGTGTTTATAAATCGGTGGCAGGAAAAATCGAGGCCATCGTTGCCCAGATTGAAGAATGCCACAAAAAGGGACAGCCGGTACTGGTGGGTACCGTTTCGGTTGAAAAAAGCGAACAGCTTTCCAAAATTTTAAAGGCGAGAAACATTCCTCACAATGTTTTGAATGCAAAATACCACGAAAAGGAAGCCGAAATTGTTGCTCAGGCAGGCAAGCTTGGCGCCATTACCATTTCCACCAATATGGCAGGCCGTGGTACCGATATTATTTTGGGCGGTAATGCCGAATTTATGGCCAAGGATGCTCTCCGCAAGGAAGGGCTGGACGATTATATGCTCTACGAGGCAACCAACTACGGCGAAACCGACGATGAAACAATCCTTGCCGCAAGAAAGCACTTCGAGGAGCTGAAGGCGGGCTTTGAAAAGGAAATCAGCATAGAGGCGGAAAAGGTAAAAGAAGCGGGCGGCTTGTTCATTCTCGGTACCGAGCGCCACGAAAGCAGACGCATAGATAATCAGCTCAGAGGCCGTGCAGGACGTCAGGGTGACCCCGGCGAAAGCCGTTTCTTCCTTTCTATGCAGGACGACCTTATGAGATTGTTTGCGGTGGACAGAATTCTGGGCATTGTAGATGCTCTTAAAATGCCTGAGGATCAGCCCATCGATGCCGGTATACTTTCCAATTCCATCGAAAACGCACAAAAACGTATAGAAGGCCACAACTTCGAGCGCAGAAAGAATGTGCTGCAGTACGACGATGTTATGAACAGTCACCGTGAAAGCATTTATCAACAGCGCCGTGAGGTTTTGGAGGGCAATGACATTTCCGCAAAGATACAGAAAATGATGGAGGATTATATTTCCGACATCGTTGCCATCCATACTGCATCTAACATTCCCGACGATTGGGCCTTTGATGAAATCAGAACCGCATTCAGAGGTCTGCTCTGCGGTGATGAGGATTTCAAATACAATCAAGAGGAGCTGTGCTCCCTCACTCCCGAGGACATTTCCGAGGTATTGATTGGCCGTGCCCGTGAAAGATACAAAGCTCAGGAAGAGCTCTTCACCCCCGAAATCTACCGTGAGGTAGAGCGTTCGCTGTTGCTCAGAAATGTAGATACCCGTTGGGTTGAGCATATAGAGGCAATGGACGATCTTATGGGCAGTATCGGCTTGAATGCATACGCTCAGCGCAACCCTGTTGTAGAATATAAAATTCAGGGCGGCGCAATGTTTGACGAAATGGTTTCCGCCATTCGTGCGGGCACCGTTTGGGGTATTCTTACCGCACGTCCCAATCCTGCCGTACAGCAAAGACAGCAGGTTCTCAACGGCGTGGCATCTATGAAGGGCGACGGCAAGCAAAAGGTTAAGCCCACTCCCCAAAAAAAGGAAGTTAAGGTTGGCCCCAACGACCCCTGCCCCTGCGGCAGCGGCAAAAAATACAAAAAGTGCTGTTCGGGCTCCTCGGACAACAAATAAGCGCTTGAATTATTGAGGTATACAAATGGGTTTCGGAATTGCATTGATAGGATATGCTTGCTTGATATTGACCGGCACAGGCGGGGAAATTTTCGCTCCGCCTCTGCTGGCTTACGGCTTTTTCCTTGCGTCACGCTTGAACGGACGGTTTTTGCAGGCATCAATCTGCTCGCTGTTTATGTTTCCGAGAGCTATTGTTCAGCTTCTTACCACCGCAGGGTTTATTAATCTTGATGCCCTGCCGGTTATAAATGTTTCTACCTTTATTGTCAATCTCGCCGCTTGGCTCTTTATGTCCTTCTTCTGGCTTAGCGCAGTTATAGAGATTGCCCACGATTGCGGTGCGGAAAAGCTTGAATTTCAGGCAAGAAACCGTTTGGTCTTCACCGTAATGTTCATAATGCTGGTTGTGGCAATTCGTGTGATAAGCTTTGGCGGATTTATGAGTGAATATGCCATGGCGCTCATTGCGGCGGAATTTATTTTGCAGTATGTGGTAATAATTGTAAATGCCCTCTTCCTGCACACCTGCTTTGTGCTCATTACCAGCGAAAAGCAGTACGAAAAGGACAAGCAGGATATAGCCAAGGAACGGGCAAAATCCATGGAAAAACAGCAAAAAGCACAGCAGGAGGCCAAAGAAAAGCTTGAAAAACGAAAAAAATAGATTTTCCCGCTCCTCTCTCAGTCGCATCCTGCTTATTATCGGTTTTTTCTTCTTCATAAATCCTCTTTTCAGAGGTTTGGACATTCTTCCCGATGTAATAGGTTGTCTGCTGATATATTTCGGATTAACTCAAAGTGCATATTTTGACGGTGCCATAGAAGGTGCACGTAAGGGTTTTCTCTACCTTGCGATAGTAGAAACAATTCGTCTGCTTCTGATGAAATCGGTATTTCTCACCCCAATCAGCTCCAACCGATTGCTTTCCGCCACCGCCTTTGCCATTGCAGAGGGTTTTCTGTATGTAATGATTTTCAAGCAGTTATTTGCGGGAATCAATTATTATTCCATGCGAAACGATTGCAACACCACCCTTACAAAATGTGACGGCACCGCATTTATCACCTATCTTGCATTCTTTGCACGCTTGGGTGCATCGGTTATACCCGAGCTTCTTGCTCTGCCGGAGATTTATCTTTACGCCAAGGAGGGCGTGGATATTTCCCTTGAAAAGCTTGATGCCATTGCCGACCTTATGGTGGCACGCCCCTTGATAGAGCTTTTCTTCCTGCTTTTGGCTCTGGGTGTGGCCGTACCCTGGTTTATCTCTATGTGCGGTCTGCTGCGCAGCTTCTTTAAGGAAGCGGGAAGCAATCTGGACCTTCGCTATCACAGCGAATACACCTCCAAGCCCGCAAAAACCCGTATAAAGCGCCTGAAAAGCTGTGTTTATATCTTTTACCTTGCGCTGTTTTTTGCCCTTGACCTTATTTTCAACCAGATACGAATTATACCCGCATCGGCAATGTTTTTCTTCTTCCTTATAGGCGCACTGTTTATAAACAAGCTGTGCGATTTCAAAAAGACAATTCGGTTTTCCGCTATCGCCTTCGGGGCCTTGCTGGTGGCTGAAATATTCCGCATCTATGCCCTGCCCTACAAATCGGTGGTTATATATCAGACTCCCCTTATAAACGTTGCGGCGGGCTGTGCGGTCTGCCTTGCAGTGCTTCCTCTTTGCCTTATAGCGGTGCGGCACATTCTGGCCGACCTGCGCAGATTGGCATATCAGACAAGCGGAAAGGAAATAACAACCACGGGAAGCTGGGTTTCCTACTGTATATCCACTGTGCTTTGGTCGGTGGGATATTGTGTCCCCTATCTTTACGCCTCTTTTTCCACAATGCGAATTATCGCAAGCGGAATTTTTATATGGCAGACAGTAAAGGTGCTGAGCTTTATTATAGAATCCGAAGAAGAGCGCATTTCCCTTTACGGCGAATAACAAACATTTCAAATAACTGCAAAAAGACCGAAAATTATAAACATTTCGGTCTTTTTTGGTGCATTTTTTTAATTGACAGCATAAACTCAAAGTGCTATAATCCTTATGCTTTTTTAATGTTATACAAAAAGAGGAATATTATGACAGGTTTTTACTTGAAGCCAAAGCTTTTTTCGGCACTTAAGGGATACAATAAATCCCAGTGCTTAAAGGACATCATTGCAGGTATTATCGTTGCGGTTATCGCACTGCCCCTTTCCATCGCCTTGGCGCTGGCATCGGGAGTGGAGCCCGCTTGCGGTATCTACACCGCCATTGCGGCAGGATTTCTTGTTGCCTTTTTCGGAGGTAGCCGTGTGCAGATTGCAGGTCCCACAGCGGCCTTTGCCACAACCGTTGCAGGTATAGTTGCCGTAAACGGAATGAGCGGCTTATTTGTGGCCACCGTTATGGCAGGTATTATTCTTATAATTATGGGTGTATGCAAGCTGGGCGGCTTGATTAAATACATTCCCGAAACCATCACAGTCGGTTTCACAGCAGGCATTGCCGTAACTATTTTGCTTGGACAGATTAAGGACTTTTTCGGTATCACCTACGGTCCCGACGTAAAAGCCATAGAAACCATTGAAAAGGTAGAGGCAAACATTGATTTCGCATCCACCTTCAGCCCTCAGGCCCTTTTGGTTGGCGCAGTATGTCTGCTTATCCTTATTGTTTATCCCCGATTTGAAAAACGTGTACCGCCCTCCCTTATTGCGGTTGTTGTTGGTGCCGCTATGGTTAAGCTCTTCCCCGCCATCGACAACGGTGTTTACACCATCGGTGAGCTTTACGATATTCCTATGGGACTTCCCAAGGTGGATTTCGGCGCAATAGATTTTAGTATTCAAAACGTTGTAAGCTTAATCCCCAGCGCCTTTACAATAGCCATTCTGGCAGGTATAGAATCGCTCCTTTCCTGCGTGGTGGCAGACGGTATGGTTAATTCCAAGCACAATTCCAATGCCGAGCTGGTAGCGCAGGGCTTGGGTAACATCGGTTCGGTATTCTTTGGCGGTATCCCTGCTACAGGTGCCATTGCCCGTACTGCAGCAAATGCCAAAAACGGCGGCCGTACCCCCATTGCAGGTATGGTTCACGCTGTCGTTTTGTTGATGGTGGTGCTCTTCCTTATGCCCTATGCAGAGCTTATTCCCATGCCCACCATTGCGGCAATTCTCTTTATGGTTGCCTACAATATGAGCGAATGGCGCAAGTTTAAAAAGCTGCTTCAAACCTCTCGTTTCACAAGCATTCTTGTTCTTGTTCTTACCTTTGCTTTAACCGTTATTTTCGATCTTGTTGTCGCTATAATTATCGGCCTTGTGCTCCACTTTGTATTCCTTTTCATAAATAAGCGCAAGCAGAAGCAGGATTAAAAGCCAAACCTCAAAAGCAAATACAAGCCCCGATGATTTCCATCGGGGCTTTTTTTATGGTCAAGCTTTTAAAAAACTGTTTACATTCAAGCTGTTGTGTAGTAAAATAATAAAAGCTTACTTGACGGGCTTTAAAGTGAATTTTTTTAATCAAGGAGAGAAAAAATGAAAAAAATCGTATTGCTTCCATTGGACGAAAGACCCTGTAACTACATATATC
>JAZSDB010000176.1:0-2893 GCA_045530975.1 Eubacteriales bacterium | reverse complement strand
CTACGTTTTCAAGGTAAATTCCCAAACAAGGGGAATCTGATTGGCCGTAAAGACGAATAGAGGCAACATTGGTCCATTCTATTTCCAAATCTCCGGTACTTCCGTAATGGGTAAAACCATTGTCAGTAAGCACCATAGCGTTGCTTGGAACACATTCACGGTTTAAGTGTGATACGAACAATATTGCAAAAGCAACAAAACCGGTTCCGCCAAGAATTAAAAATAGTGTACTGTTGATTTTCAAATTAGGGAAAGCATAAGGAAATAAAGCTACAAATAGTGTAATAACAGCCAGAACTAAGAAGATTATGCCTTTGGCAAAATAACCACTGCGTTTTTCTTTTACTTCAAAAGTGTTTTCGT
This sequence comes from Eubacteriales bacterium, assembly GCA_045530975.1. Taxonomy (GTDB): domain Bacteria; phylum Bacillota; class Clostridia; order Oscillospirales; family CAG-382; genus Coliplasma. The sequence continues at coordinate 2,530 of JAZSDB010000176.1, read as the reverse complement.
TCATGAGTGCCTCTTCAATCATCATAATCGGTTTTATAGAATGTAACGGAATTATCGTATATTAAGAATTTGTGTAATTCAATTCCGTTGTGATAGATAATCAATGTATATGTGGTCTGAGAGCGATTAGCATTATCTCCGCCTTCAAATCTCAGGTCATTGGATGCAAGGTCTATGTCAATTCCGGTAAAGCAAAGTCTTGCAAAACCGTACCTCCCTCTATCATCGGTTATTTTATTGGAGAGAGTATAGGAATTTTCTTCGCTGTCGATTAAAACATATTCAAGACAATCGCCTTTATCTCCGCCTGTTTGCTTTTTTGCATTGAATTTCAAGCCGATTTCTACTGCATTAAGCTCATTGTAATAATCGACATTATAAATCTGCAACGAACCGTCATCGTTCATAAATTCTTTTGCATTAATGCGATATAGCTCAACTTCTTCGGTGTTGATTGCCGAAAATTCATTCATTGTAGCAACATAATTCTTTTCTAAAATTTTGCTGTCACGGCTTGTAAATATTACAAAAAATATAACGGCATACAACAAGAAAGAAATTCCGTACATTGTCCATTTGAACAAACCTTTAATTCTTCGGTAAGTAACCGACTCGTTTTCGTCATGTTCTTCAGGAAAATAATTACCTTGATAATCCATATTTAACTCTTTCTGAAAAATTATGTAAATGATTATATGTGGGTTTTCCACACAAGAATGTTGAAAATGTGGAAAAGTAAAGGTCGAAAACGCTGATAAAACAAATATTTACAACATTTATCCACAGGGTTTTCCACATTTTAGGCAAATTATCAACAAAAGTTATGTAAACTTAATTGTTGAAATATTTTCTGTCAAGACTTCTTAACTGTACAGCAAGCGCAATATGTGGGCGACGGATAATCTCACTTTGATCAAAGTCTGCTATTGTTCTTGCGACCTTTAAGATTCGATCGTAACCTCTTGCAGATAGGCCCATTCTATCAAAGGCAAGCTGCAAAACCTCCCGTGCTCCTTCATCATATTCACAGAACTTGCGAATATGCTTCGGTTGCATACGTGCATTGCAGGTAAGGGGGCGTCCGTCTGCGAGCTTTTCACCGTCAAAACGTTCCATGGCAAAATTTCTCGCTCTTGAAACTCTTCTGCGGATTTTATCACTGGATTCCGCTGCAATTGTGGTATCCAATTCCGAAAAATCAAGCGCATTGACCTCAACGTGTATGTCAATACGGTCCAATATTGGGCCGGAGATCATCGAAAGATAATTTCTTCTTGATTGAGGCGTGCATGTGCAGGGTTTTGTGGGGTGGCCGTAAAAACCGCATTTGCAAGGGTTCATGGCACATATTAACATAAATGAGCAGGGGAAATTCACTGTTGAATTAACTCTTGCAATGGTAACATTTCTTTCCTCGATGGGCTGTCTCAAAACCTCACAGCTGTGCTTGTCGAATTCAGGGAATTCATCAAGAAATAAAACGCCGTTATTTGCCAATGAAATTTCACCCGGCTTCGGATTAGAGCCGCCACCAATCAGTGCTGCAGGCGAAAGGGAATGGTGCGGCGCTCTGAATGGACGGTGAGCGAGCAGGGGAGTCAACTCATGGCTTAAACCTGCTATTGAATATATCTTAGATGTTTCAATAGATTCTTCCAGTGTTATGGGCGGTAAAATATACGGTACTCTGGAGGCGAGCATGCTTTTACCGGTGCCGGGAGGGCCTATCATAAGAATGTTGTGCTCACCTGCGGCAGCAATTTCAAGAGCCTTTTTTGCGGTTTCTTGTCCTTTTACATCTGCAAAATCCAGTATGGTGTCGCCGGAAATGGTGAAAAAATCATCCTTATCAAATCGTACCGGAATAATTTGCTTTCTTGTGGTAAAGTGATTAACCAGCTGTACTACATTTTTAACCGGATATACGGTTATACCATACGCCGCCGATGCTTCACAACCGTTTTCGGCGGGCACGAATATGTTTTTAAAACCGGCATCTCTTGCTGCGACAGCCATGGGCAATACACCCTTTAACGGTCTTACATCGCCCGAAAGAGAAAGCTCGCCGATAAAACAAGAGTCGTTAAAATTCAATTTATCAATACCGGGAAAATCCAAAAGAGAAAGAAGTATGGGGAGATCGTAAACGGTTCCTTCTTTTTTAACATCTGCCGGAGCAAGATTTACTGTGATAATACCTTTCTTTAAAGGTAAGTCACAGGCACGTGCGGCAGAACGTACACGACCTTGAGATTCCTTTATTGCTGTATCGGGAAGACCGATAATATCCAAACGAGGCTGCGGACTTGGGACATTTGTGGATTCAACGGTTACAATTTGACCGTCAATACCTCTAATGGCCGCAGAATAAATAGTACTGATAGACATTTAACGTACCTCTAAATTTATAAATACCTATACTTATATACATATATACCACAATATTTCTTTTTTTTCAATAACATATATAAAAAAATCAAAAATAGCCCTACTTATAGCGAATATAGGAGAAAATTGTATAAATTTATTG
>JAZSDB010000173.1:0-5214 GCA_045530975.1 Eubacteriales bacterium | reverse complement strand
CATACTGTCCGTCAAGGAAGGTGCTGTCCTGATGCACTATAAAGAATTGGGAGCTACCGCTGTTATAGGCCTGGGCTCTTGCCATTGAGATAACACCGCGCTTGTGAGAAAGGGTGTTGTTGTGTCCGTTTGCTTTAAATTCACCCTTGATATTTTTGTCGGAGCCGCCGCTTCCGTTGCCTTCGGGGTCACCGCCCTGCATCATAAATCCCTCCATAATCCTGTGGAAGGTCAAGCCGTCATAAAAACCGCTTTTCGCAAGGGAAACAAAGTTATCAACCGTTATGGGGGCCTGGCTTTGGTCAAGCTTTACGGTAATACTGCCGAAATCCTTAATTTCTATGTTGGCATAATAGGTCTTTTCCATATCAATGGAAAGCTGTGCATCCTCAGATGTGTTATCGGAGGTGTTATCGCTTTCGTCCTTGCTGCTGTCGGTGCTGTTGGTAGGTGTGCCCTCGGTACGAATGGTAATCTTGTTCATAATGGGCTGCTTCTGAAGGGGAATGGTGCCGTTGTCATCGGTGGGCCTTGCGTTTTCACAAATTGTATCTACAATATCCATACCCGATGTTACATAACCGAATGCCGCATATTTGCCATCAAGGAAGACGCTGTCCTCGTGAACGATAAAGAACTGAGAGCTACCGCTGTTATAGGCATTTGCTCTTGCCATGGAAACAACGCCACGCTTGTGGGAAATATTATTTTGAACACCGTTAGCGGTAAATTCACCGTAAACCTTATCCCTGTAGCCGCCGCTTCCGTTACCTGCGGGGTCACCGCCCTGCATCATAAATCCTTCCATAATTCTGTGGAAGGTCAAGCCGTCATAAAAGCCGCTTTTTGCAAGGGAAACAAAGTTCTGTACGGTTTTGGGTGCCTGGCTCGGGTCCAGCTTAATGGTAATTATACCGTGGTCACGAACATCTATGTCGGCATAATAGGTTACGCCGTCCTCAATGGTTTCTGTGGTAACTACAATATTGCTCTTGTCGGGAATAACATAATCGCTTACTTCATTGCCGTCGGAGGTGTCTGTGCTGTCGTCGGTATGGGTTACAAACCAATAAATACCAAAACCTACAATACATACCGCAAGGGCAATCAAAACAATGGTGGTAATGCGCTTCTTCTTTGCCGCCGCTATGGGAAGAGCAATCTCTGCAGAGATTTGGCTAACCGCCTCATCAACCGCCTTGGGCACTGTTATGTCGGCACTCTTGCGAATAAAGCTTTCGCAAATTGCACTGTAAGTGAGGGCACCGCTTACAATGTGCTCCACATTTTCCTTTTCTGCCGCCAGTGCAAGCTCAACCGTCTTCTTGTCAAACTTTGTAATATGGGAAAGGGAATTTTCGTCGCAATCGCCTGCGGTATGCAATACAAAAATAAGCTTCTGAAGGTCATTAAACTGATTGAAAACAAAATCAACATAGTTTTCTGTAACCTCAGATGCGCTCTTGGGGTTAACAATAGCAAAATTCTTTCCGGCAGGTAATTGATAAGCACGGGAATTCTTCTTCAAAATACTTTTCTTGCAGGCATCTGCCACACATTTAACGGCGTAATCGGTAAAATCCTTTTCGTCAGCAAAGCTTAAACCGCCCATGTTGTTAAATGCGGTCTTAAATGCCTGTACAGTGGCAATGTTGGCCGCCTTGTCGTCTTCCAACAGCGATTTTGCAACAAAGTAAACCTTCGCCTTGTTTTGCTCATATAGGGCTTCCATGGCCTTTTTTTGGCCTGCCTGAGCTTTCTTTATTAAACTGGACATCATATTTTCCTTTCATATAATTTATATATACAACCTTAATAGGTTACACGAAAAATCCAATTTTGTCAAGTGTAATTAATGTATACAATTTATGCTTGCAATTTAATTAATATGGTGATATAATAAAGTCACAATCCAATATTTTAGGAGGAAAAATATGAACTCTATCAAAAAGTATCTCGCAGAATTCATTGGCACCTTCGTGTTGGTGCTCGTAGCATGCGGCACTGCTTGCACAGTTGGTTGCGATGCTGTTTTCGGCTCCGGCTATGTGCTTACCGCTTTGGCCTTCGGTCTTGTAATTGTTGCTATGGCATATTCCATCGGTAATGTTTCCGGTTGCCATATCAACCCCGCAGTTTCCATCGCTATGCTTGTAAGCAAAAAGCTTTCTGTCACCGATTTTATCGGTTATGTGGCTGCTCAGTTTGCCGGTGCTATTGCCGGTGCGGGCGTGCTCAAGTATATCTTCTCTGTTGGCACCGCTATTGATAAAACCGGCGGTCTTGGCTCCAATGGCCTTTTCCAAGATGATGTTCTTGCTTCCATCATTATCGAAGTGCTTCTCACCTTTATCTTCGTTCTTGCTATCCTTGGCGTTACCTCCAAGAGCGAAAACGGTTCCGTAGCAGGCCTCGTTATCGGTGGTGCACTTACTCTCGTTCACCTTATCGGTATCGGTCTTACAGGTACATCTGTAAACCCTGCTCGTTCCTTCGGTCCTGCTCTTCTTGCAGGCGGCGAAGCTCTCTCCAATGTTTGGGTGTTCATCGTAGCTCCCCTCGTTGGCGGTGTCCTTGCAGCAGTTGTTTATATGTTCCTCGATCCCAAGAAAGACTAATTTTTAATATCTATAAAAAAGCTCGGTTCCATTTCGGAACCGAGCTTTTTTTATTAATTAACTTAACCCATCAAGGTTATCATCAGCTGACAAGCAAGAACGATAAGCACCAAAGCGATGGGATAGGTGGATGCATAAGCGCCTGCAACGTCGTCGGTCTTGGCGGACTTGATAAGTGCGCCGAGAGCAGGGGTAGAGGTCATACCGCCGGTAATAGAACCGAGGGAGTTGAGCAGGGGAAGCTTCATAAGATACTTTGCAAGAATAAGACCTACAATCATAGGTACAATAGTCATCAAAGCACCGCCGACAAAGCCCCAGGCAACGATAGCGCCGCCAAACTTGCTAACCTGTTCAACCAAAGCTACACCGCCGTGGAAGCCGGCACCAAGCAAGAACATCATCAAACCGAATTCTCTCAATACCTTAAGGGTGGTGTGAGGAATTTCAAGAGAAAGCTTGCCGAAGTGACCGAAGTGACCAAATACAAGGCACATAATCAATACACCGCCGGTGGTGCCCAAGCTGAAGCAGGGACCTGCATAACCTTCTGCGGAAAGGGGAATGGTGATAGAACCGAGAATAAGACCGGAAATAACAGCGAGAGCAAAGGGCATCAATCCAATCTCTTCGCATTTGAAAAGCTTTTCGGGAAGCTTTCTTTCTTCGGTAGCGCCGGCCTTAAGAAGCTCTCTTTCCTTGTCCATATCCGCCTTCAACACCTTGGGAATGAGCTGTACGAAAAGTACAACGCCAATAACACCAAAGGGATATGCAATAGCGTGACCGAGAGTGATAAGTGCTTCAAGGTCGCTTGCATTGGCAGCTTCCGCAACAGCATCTTTGGCTGCCGAGAAGCCGGGAGTAGAGGTAAGAGCACCGGAAATTACGCCGGACCAGAATTCAGGGCCGTATTCGGGAGTGAGAAGTGTGCAGATAACTGCAACTGCAGTACCCGAAAGGATAATTACAACACCGAGAACGATGTAGGTTTTGAAGTTCTTTTTGAGGTCCTTAAAGAAGTTGGGGCCTGCGATAAAACCAACTGCACCAACGAACAAAATCAAACCAACATTCTGAAGTGTGGATTTGAAGGTGGAAACGATAGGTGCGCTTTCGCCTGCGATGTGAAATTTGCCCAAAAGGGGAATATCACCAAAGTCAAGGGTACATAACCAACCAACAAGTATTGCTACAAGGAATACGCCGGCTGTACCCAGGGAAACACCTTTGACTTCAATGCCGCCAAGGAGATAACCAAAGGCAACAATCACAAATACAAGTGTAAACAAAACAAAGGTGGAAGAGAAGTTAAATGTATCGGTTACACCGTTGCCGCCGTTGGCGCTTATAAAGCACCAAACAGCAACTGCGGCTACGATAAGAAGGGCAATGGCAATGCCGATTACCTTCTTACCGTTATTCTTGGAATTATTCATTTTTGAACCGTGGCCTCCTGATTAACCGTTAACCTTTCTGGTGTAGTCGGGGAGGAGCTTAGGAGATACGGTTTCGGTTTCGATACCTGCATCGGCAATTTCCTTCTCGAATTTTGCGATGTGATCGAGGGTGAGCTTGCCAAGAGTTACATTCTTGAATGCAGCGCCTGCGCTCTTACCTGCGATACGGCCGAATACGATAATATCCAGCAGAGAGTTACCCATCAATCTGTTCTTCCCGTGGATACCGCCAACAGCTTCACCTGCAACAAAGAGGTTCTTGATGTTGGTTGTCATACCGTCGGGAGTGATGTCCAAACCACCGTTCTGGTAGTGGAGAGTGGGGTAAACAAGGATGGGCTCCTTGCGGATGTCAATACCGAACTGACCAAACATTCTCATCATAGCGGGAATTCTCTTTTCGATAGTGCCTTCGCCGCCGATCTTTTCGATCATGGGAGTGTCGAGCCATACTGCCAAGCCGTCATCGGTTTCAACACCGTTGTTTCTGTCAGAGCATTCACGGATGATGGAAGCAGCGGTAACGTCACGGGTTTCAAGGGGGTGCATAAATACTTCACCGTTTACGTTAACAAGCTTTGCGCCGAGAGAACGTACCTTTTCGGTAACGAGAGCGCCGAAAATCTGCTCGGGATATGCAGCACCGGTGGGATGGTACTGGAGGGTTTCGGCATAAAGAAGCTTTGCGCCAACTCTGTAACCCAGCACAAGACCGTCTGCGGTTGCGCCGTAGTGGTTGGAGGTGGGGAAGCCCTGATAGTGCATTCTGCCTGCACCGCCGGTGGAAATAATAACAGTCTTTGCCTTGGCAACCAAAAGCTCCTTGGTTTCCATGTTCATAAGAACAGCACCTGCTGCATTGCCGTTGTCATCAAGAATAAGCTCGATAGCAGCGGTAAAGTCAACAACGGGAATACCTCTGTTGATAACTTCGTCACGGAGAGTTCTCATAATTTCTGCGCCGGAGTAGTCCTTAGCAGCGTGCATACGCTTTCTGGAGGTACCGCCGCCGTGGGTGGTGATCATAGTGCCGTCTTCGGCCTTGTCAAATTCAACGCCGAGCTCGCTCAACCACTTGATAGCCTCGGGAGCGTCGCATACGAGCTTCTGGAGGAGTTCGCGCTTAGCCGCGAAGT
>JAZSDB010000025.1:0-6054 GCA_045530975.1 Eubacteriales bacterium | reverse complement strand
ATATTTGCCCTCCACGCCGTAACCGGCGAGGGTAAGCTGCAGGTCGAAATTGCCTGCCTGAGATATACCGCACCCCGTTTGACCGGCAGAGGTAAGGACCTTTCCCGTCTTGGCGGCGGTATAGGTACAAGAGGCCCCGGTGAATCCAAGCTGGAAAGCGACCGCCGTCATATTAAAAGACGTATTGCCGCTCTTTCCGAGGAAATTGCTGAGATCGAGCGTACCCGCAGTGTGAAGCGTGCCGCCCGTGAAAGATCGGGAATGAAAACCGCCGCAATTATCGGTTATACAAATGCAGGTAAATCCACCCTGCTCAATACCTTGACCGATGCAGGCATTCTGGCGGAGGACAAGCTTTTCGCCACTTTAGACCCTACCACACGCCGTTTAAGTCTTCCCAGTGGAGCGGAAATTCTGTTAACCGATACCGTTGGCTTTATAGACCGACTTCCCACCCACCTGATAAAGGCCTTTAAATCCACCCTGGAAGAGCTGAAGTATGCCGATTATATTGTAATCCTTACCGATGCTTCCGAAGAGCTGACCGAGCGTGAGCGCAAGCGTGAGGTTACCAAAACCCTTATAACCGAGCTGGGCGCAGGCGATAAGCCAATTATAGAGGTTTTCAATAAATGCGACCTTGCGGTAAAGGATGCACCCTATCCCGTGGGTAGTATAGAAATATCCGCCAAAAGCGGCGAGGGCACCCATCTTTTGCTTGAGCGCTTGGATGAACTTGTGGCCAGCGGTAAAAAGAAGCTGCAGCTGCTTATCCCTTATGCCGAGGGCAATGCCGTTGCCGACGTGCACCGTTTGGCTACCGTTATCAAGCTTGATTATGTGGATGACGGAACCTTGATTCTTGCCGAATGCGATGCCCGTGCTCGGGGTATGTTCGAAAAATATGCAATAAAATAAAATAAGAATCCACCGTGCAGTATCTCGGTGGATTCTTTTCTTTTGTTAAATTTCAAAAACAATGGCTTCAAAGGGGGCCAATTCCATTTTTCCATTTTGGGGAAGAGCAGGGGACTCGTAATTGGATATAAGCAAATTCTTGCAGGTAAGCTCGGTATCGATAACCATTGCTTCGGGGTTGAAGGAGCAGATAACCGCTACTTCCTTTCCGTTACCCTTGCGCTTGTAAGCAATAAGGTTGTCATATTGCAACAGCATGGGCTCTATGTCGCCTACCGAAAGGGTTTCGCAATATTCCTCGCTCTTGCGGATTGTTACCATCTTCTTGTAGAAGTTAAGAACGCTGTTTTCGTCCTTTGCTTCATCCTCGGCGCTGAATGCGGCGAAATCGTTGTGACACTTTCTCCAGGGAGTTGCCTCGGAGAATCCGCCGTTCTTTCCGCTTGTCCAGGGGAAGGGAATTCTTCCGTTGTCGCGGCTGTATACATTTACCGCCTTTATTGCTTCCTCGGGGGTAAGGCCGTCCGCAAGGGCAAGACGGTAGTGGTTCTTGGTGGAAATATCGTCAACCTCGTCAATGTTTTCAAAAACGGGGTTGGTCATACCAAGCTCCTCGCCCTGATAAATAAAGGGAATGCCGCGGAGATAGAAGAATAGGGTGCCCAGCATCTTTTGGGTAAGAGGACTCTGGTATTCCTTGGGAATAAACTTCTCGCTGGCTCTGGGGTAATCGTGGTTTTCAAAATAAACTGCACCGAATCCGATTTTTGCGGTTTCTATCTGGGATGCAAACATTTTGTCCCTCAGCTCGGAAATAGGCCATTCCCAAGCTTTTTTGCAGGTGTGCCAGGCGTGTCCGTAATTGTAAAGCTCGGAATAGGAAAAATCGAAAAGGGTTTTGAAATATCCTTCCTCGCCTATGTATGCGCCAAGGTCCTCATAGGGCACTCCTGCCGCCTCGGCAACGGTAAAGCAATCATATTTATCAAAGGTTTCCTTGCGCATTTCGGTGAGAAAATCACCGATGCCGGGATAGTTTCTGGTGGGCGCAAAGCAACCTACCAATCCGTCTGCACCGTCGGCAGGCAGAGAGGAGAGAGTGGGCTCCTTCTTTATGTGGGTGATAGCGTCGATTCTGAAACCGCCCAATCCCTTTTCGAGCCACCAGTTTATCATTTCATAGAGCTTTGCTCTCAGCTTGGGATTTTCCCAATTAAGGTCGGGCTGTTTTTTGGAGAAAAGGTGCATATAATAACGGTTACCGCCCACGTTTTCCCAAGCGCTTCCGCCAAACATAGAGCGCCAGTTGTTGGGAGGTCCGTTTTCGCTTTCACGGAAATAGAAATATTCCGCCTCCTCGCAGTTGGGGTCGGCAAGTGCCTTTTTAAACCATTCGTGCTCATCGGAGCAGTGGTTAAGAACAAGGTCCATTATAATCTTAATGCCACGCTTTTCTGCCTCGGCAATAAGCTCGTCCATATCCTCCATTGTACCAAACATAGGATGGATAGCGTAGTAATCGGAAATATCATATCCGCCGTCATCCATCGGAGATGCATATACGGGGCATATCCAAACGTAATCTATACCCAGCTCCTTCAAATAATCCAGCTTTGCGGTGATACCCTTAAGGTCACCCACGCCGTCGCCGTTGGCATCATAAAAACTGCGGGGGTATATCTGATAAGCTATTTTTCTTTTCCAAGCATCGTTTTTCTTCATAAACCGTCGCTCCTTGTTATTGTTGAGAAAATTTTAGCACATTTTTTTATAAAAAACAATACCGTTTTATGCAACTAATACATTAAATATTGCTTTCTTTTCTCGGAAAACAAATCGATTTTCGCTTGCTCCTGCTTCAAATAAAGCTCTATGTCAAAATCCTCTTTTCGCCATTGGTTACTGCCCAAAAGAAGGTCGATAAAATAATTACCCTTTGTGCAGTTGAATTCAAATTCGCTGTGGGTTTTTCGTATGAATTCAAATATCCGTAATGCGGTTTCAAAGGGCTTGAATGCATTTCTGTCGGTAATGTGTATCTGTATTCCGTTGCAGGGAGTTTTGGCATATTTGGAGGCAGAAGGGGTAAATCCGCAGGGACGCAAAATATATCCCTCGGGCTGACGGGAATTGAATTCCTCGGCGACCATTCTGCTGTCCAGCCAGGGCGCACCGAACATTTCAAAGGGCTTTGCGGTGCCTCGTCCCTCGGAAAGATTGGTTCCCTCTGCAAGGCAGGTACCGATATAGCATATAGCCGTATCCACGGTGGGCATATTTGGCGATGGCATAACCCAACAAAGGTCGGTTTCGTCAAAATATAAGCTTCGCTCCCAGCCGTCAACAGGGATTACAATCAATTGGCAACCTATATTTTCGGTTTCGTTGATGTATTTCGCATATTCTCCCACCGTCATTCCGTGACGAACTGCTGTGGGATATCTCCCTACAAAGGAGGAGAATTCTCTGTCCAGCACCGAACCCTCTACAATTTCACCGCCGATGGGATTTATACGGTCGAAAACCAACATTGTTTTTCCTGCTCTTGCACAATCCTCCATAGCATAGGCAAGGGTGCTTGTGTAGGTATAATATCTTGCTCCGATGTCCTGAATATCGAAAGCGACAATGTCTATGCTTTCCAAAACCTCGGGCCTAATGCTCAGAGTGCTTCCGTACATACTGTAAATCGGCAGGCCTGTGTCACTGTCGTTGTAATCGCCTATATGCTCGCCTGCATCGGCTCTGCCCCTTATACCGTGCTCGGGCGAAAACAAACAGCTCAACAGCTTTTTTGAGTGTAAAATATCAATGGTGGAGGTGAGATTTCGGTTCACCCCTGTGGGATTGGTTATCAAGCCGATCCTTCCGCCCGATATTTTGGCAATGTATTCATCGATAAGGTCTATTCCGTTGTATATCTTCTTTTTCATACTATTCACCGAAAACCAAATTGTGAAATTCCCGTCGGAATCCCATTAACTTTGTGTTGTTGCGGGTAGGATGAACACGGTTTGTAAGCAATACGGCATATTTTCCGCTTTCGCTGTCCACGTATATGGAGGTTCCTGTAAATCCCGTGTGACCGTACAGCTTTCCTATGCGCTGAAATCCCAAACCTCTGTTGTCCGAAAAATCGGGGGTGTGGTTTTTTATTGATGTTTCGAAAATCGCTCGGGACAAATAACCCTTTCCGCCCTTTGAAAGCATTGATGCAAAGGTGATACAATCCTCCAAATCGCAGAAAATTCCTGCATTTCCCGAAATACCGCCCAAAAACCTTGCGTTTTCATCGTGAACGGTACCGCAAATAATCTCTTTTGTTTCGCTGTCCCTTTCCGTGGCGGCGCAATCTCTGCCCACGGGACGGTAACAGCTGTTTTTCATCCCCAAAGGGTCGAAAACATACTTTTGAACTATCCTGTCCAGCGGCGCATTTTCTACCTTTTCCAGAATTTTCCCCAGCAAGATAAAGCCCATACAGCTGTAAATGGCATTGCTTCCCGTGGGATAGCCCAAGTCTTCCTTTAAAATTTCTTCCGCCGCCTCATCGGGATCTATGCTCCGCAGATAAAGGGGGAAGTGGGCCTTTATGCCCGAGGTGTGGGTTAACAATTGGTAAAGGGTTATGTCCTCTTTGCCGTAACAGCTATCAAAATATTCCCCGACCTTGTTTTCGGGGGATATTTTCCCATTCTCCCACATTTTTAAAAATGCCATGGTAGTGCCGATAAGCTTCGATAAGGACGCCATATCGAAAAGAGTGCCCTCTTTCAGCTCCCTGTGGGGAAACAGACAGGATTTGCCGCCGTAATCACGGAACAATATCTCGTCACCCTTGCCCACAGCCGCCGCAAAGCAGGGAAAAGCGCCCTCGTCTATTCCGTTTTGAAGCATTTTTGAAAGAATATGCTCCATATTCCAATCACCTCTTGTTCTTTATTTCAAAATAACACAAAATCCTATTTTCGTCAATAAAATAAGCAAGCCCCTTGCTTTAATAAACCGAAAAACCATTGACAATAGCAATGTGTCGGTGGTAAAATATGTGTGTAGAGATTATATTAGGTGAATAAAAATGCAGAAAAATAGCATTTGAGAGTGCTCTTTAAAAGTCAATATTACGTTGAAGGGATTTAATTATGAAAAAGATTGCTATGTCAATGGTTATAACGAAAAGAAGATTATTTTCGGCTTTATGTCTTGTTTTAGCATTAGTGATGCTTTTGCCTGCTTCGGTTGTGATGGCTTCCTCGTCCGAATCTCCCATAGAAAATATAGAATATGCTTCCAATGGAAAAATTATCGGTACAGGCGAAGGATATTATATATTGGAAAAGGATGGTACCACTTCTTATATTGATGAAGACGGCCATATATTGGGTGAGTATTGGATAACCGTAAATACATTTATCGATCTTACTCCCTCTGAATATGTTGAAATTGATGAGTTCTTCGGGGTTGCGGTAAAAAGTGTCCGCCAGAATTTTGCTGATGAATGGGTAGAGAATATGACCGTATTCTCCTACGTGGTGAGGTTTGAAGACCCCTTTGTTCAGCCCTCCGCATTGGCACCTTGGGCTGATAACAAAAACGTGTTAAGCTATGGCATGAACGGTTTTACTTTTTCGGATGAGATAAAGCTCTATTCAAAATTCGATACAAACCGAGATGAAGCAGTGGATGTATTTGACTTTTTCTTGGTAAAATCCATCTGCATGGAAACCTATGAACCCACAGTGGAAGATAAGGTTCGTTCCGATGTGAATTTGGACGGCGTTGTTGATCTTTTCGATTATGGGGAAATCAAATCGAGTATTTTCAATTAACAATCAATAAAAAATACTGCCGCATATTTTTGCGGCAGTATTTTTCTTTTATGTTTATAGTTTAAAGTCTTGCCTTGATAGCATCTGCCTTGTCGGCGATTTCCCACTTAACGCCAAGCTCTTCACGTCCGAAGTGACCGTAAGCAGCAAGATTTCTGTAAATGGGCTTTCTGAGGTCGAGAGTTTCGATGATAGCGGCAGGACGGAGGTCAAATACCTCGTTTACGATTTCTGCCAAGCGCTCATCGGAAACCTTGCCGGTGCCGTTAGTGTTGATAAGTACGGAAAGAGGTCTTGCAACGCTGAT
>JAZSDB010000133.1:0-4028 GCA_045530975.1 Eubacteriales bacterium | reverse complement strand
ACCGTTATCATCATCTTTGTTGCGGCTCAGGGTGTTGAAGCACTTAACCTTTCCGTGCTTACCATGGTGGTTACCGCCGTTGTGGCTTATCTGCCCATGGTTATCAAATCCGCCATTATCCTTCTGGTTGCCTTTATCGGCGCAAATATGCTTGAAGGATTTATCGTTAAGGCAAATGCAGGCAATGCAGGTATTGCAAAAATCGTGAAGATTGCTGTATTCACCCTTGCCGGCTTTATGATTCTCAGCCAGCTCGACATTGCAACCACCATTGTTAACACCGCATTTATCGTTACCCTCTCTGCTGTTGCTGTTTCCTTCGCTTTGGCCTTTGGTCTCGGCGGCAAGGATTTTGCCAAGAAGACTCTTGACAAGGTTGAAGACAAGCTTGAAAAGGACTGCAAGAAGGACGAAGAAAAGTAATCCTTTCCATTGATAAAAAGACAGATGTATTTCGCATCTGTCTTTTTTGTTTTTTCCGATTGTCGGTTTTTTATTGACTTTTTTTCGGTGTGTGATATGATAGAAGCATAACAACAATCAAGGAAGGTAATGTTTTATGAAATCCTTTCCCATCAACCATTACAACGGCGACCGCGGCGAAGATGAATTGGTTATTTATACCGGCTCCGGCTTTACCGAAACCAACAGATACGGCTGGGAAGCGGCAGTTGCAAACGGACGTGTTATCGCGTGCGGAGGCAATAATAATGCTATCCCCGAAGGCGGATTTGTTGTTTCCGGCCACGGAAAGGCCGCACTTTTCCTGGCAGAAAATCTTTGTCTTGGCGCAAAGGCCGAAATTAATAAGGACGGAAATCTCTTTTTCGCCGAAATAGATACCGAAGGCAAAAAGATTCTCGGCAAAAAACAGATTGATAAAATCACCTGCCGTATGGAGGATCTGGACAGCGAAAGCTATCCCTACAACAAATCGGAGGCAGAAAAATTATTGAAGGATGCACATCTTGCACTGGAAAAGGAGGATTTCTCTGCCGTTAATACCTTGACCGAGAGGGCGTATTATCTTACCACACGCTCGGTGGCGGGCGAAACGAGAGGCATCTGGCACCGTCCCCACGAAAAGAGCGAATCGGAGGTAGAGGCAACAGTAAAGAGGTTTGCCGATGCGGGCTTTAACCTTTTGCTTGTGGAAACAAACTACGAGGGCTATGCCAACGCATTGAAGTGTGTTCACGATTATCTTCCTGTCAGAAGGGGCTATGAAAACGGCTTCGACCCTATTGATGCCTTTATCCGCATTGGCAAAAAATACGGTATGAAGATACACGCTTGGTTTGAGGATTTCTTCTACGGCTACGAGGGCACCGGATGTCCTATGGCGGAAATCCATCCCGATTGGATGGCAAAGCGCAAGGACGGCGGTCTGCTTCACGATGCCTACGATACCTTTTATTTTCTCAATCCCGCCCTTGATGAGGTACGTCACTTCCTTTTAAATCATTGCAGAGAGCTGCTTGATAATTATGATTTTGACGGTCTTCAGTTAGACTATATCCGTTATCCCGTTATCCGAGGCATCGACCGTGCCGCCGGCTTTGACGGAAAGACAAGAGAGCTGTTTTTAAAGGACAGCGGTATTGACATAAACCTTATAGAAACTACAAATTGCGATGAATGGGTGAAGTTCACCGATTGGTGCGCAGAAAAGGTTACCGCCTACGTTGCAGATGTACATTCCCTTATTATGGAATACCGTGCCAACGGACGTGATATACAGCTTACCACCGCTGTTATCGGTGACCCCGAGGAGGCAATCCGCACAAAATGTCAGGATTGGCGATACTGGGTTAAGCAGGGCTGGCTGGACGCTATCTATCCCATGGCCTATTTCAACGATGCCGATGAGGTTGGCAGTGAGGTTGGCTATATGGTAGAAAATTACGGTGAGGCCGATAATATTTCGGGTATTGCGCCTATGTTCAACCATTTGCCGGTTATAGAATCCACAAAGCAGATAGAGGTTTGCCGAAAGGTAGGCGCAAAGGGTGTGGCCTTCTTTGCCACTCACAACAGCACGGACGAACAGCTGGAAACCCTCAAAATCGGTGTTTTCAGAAATAAATAGAGCAGAGGTGTAAAAATGAGCAGCAATCCCCTTTTCAGGAAATCGGTTCTTTTCGTAGGCGATTCCCTTTGCGAGGCCTATTGCGAAAGAGGCAGCGGGGAATATTGTATTAAAAGAGGTTGGGCAGGCCGTATTATGACCGCCAACGAAATGATCGGCATCAACAAAAGCTTGGGCGGTGCTTCCGTAGGTAACTGCCGAGGTGAAAATCTTGTATATAACCAGCTCATCGCAATGACGGGCAACAAATACGATTATGTTATCATCGAAGGCGGCGGAAACGATGCCTGGGACAGCGCCCCTGTGGGCGAAATGACCGAGGGCTTTGAGGGTCCCTTTGACAGAGATACCTTTGCAGGCGGTCTGGAGGCAACCTTTGCCTATGCCAAGGAGCATTTTGCGGGTTCGACCTTCGGCTATATCGTAACCTTCCGGATGCCCTCTGCAGTTTATGGCAGAATGAGCGATATGAGTGAATATTTCGCTCTATCCAAAAAGGTTTGCGATAAGTGGGAAATACCCTATCTTGACCTTTATTTCGATGATGATTTGAATGATAACAAGCTCAAATCCGCTACCGCCGAAAACCTGCCCGATACCGTTCACCCCAATTCCTCGGGCTACAACATCCTCTCTCCCATTATCGAGAATTGGATGAAAACCTTATAATTTCAAAAGAAAATGCTCCGAGCGCAATGCTCAGAGCATTTATTTTTTATAGATTATCAAATTGGGCAAGATACTCCTCGGCAAAGTGGATGGCATTGGCACCGTCGGAAACTGCGGTTACAACCTGACGCAAAACCTTGGTACGGACATCGCCAACCGCATACACACCCTTTACAGAGGTCTGTGCGGTTTCGTCGGCAACAATATATTTATTGTCATCCAAGGCAAGAGCATTGCCGAGAAAATCGGTGGCCGGCTCCCGTCCTATGCTGACAAAAATTCCGTCGCATTGAATATTCTTTACATCGCCGCTATTAAAGGTGACCTCAGCGCCGCTCACACGTTCCTCTCCCAATATGGCAGTAACCCTGCTGTTCCAGAGAAATTCCACATTTTCGGCATTCATCAACGGCTGATGATAGAGCTTTGTTGCCTTTAAGCTGCCACGGCGGTGAATTACATAAACCTTTTTGGCTATCCTCGATAGATGCAAAGCATCGGAAACGGCGGTATTGCCGCCACCCACCACAGCCACAACCTTGTCCTTATAAAATCTTCCGTCGCAGTGAGCACAGTAATGTATTCCTCGGCCTATAAGGTCATTCTCTTTTTCCAAGCCCAGATGTCTGGGGTTTGCACCTGTGGAAATCACCACAGCTTTTGCAAGATATGTCAGTGTGGCGGTATTAATCCTTTTTATTTTCTCGGAAAAATCCACCGAGGTTACCTCGGCATATAAGGTTTTTGCACCAAATCGCTCTGCACCCTGCTGCATCTTCATGCTGAGAGCATAGCCCTGTATTCCCTCTTCAAATCCTGGATAATTATCTATTATATCGGTAAGCACCATCTGTCCACCCGGCGCCATACGCTCAATAACCGCTGTGTCCAGCCCTGCCCGTGAAGCATAGAGAGCGGCTGTATATCCGGCAGGGCCTCCGCCGATGATGATAATATCATAAATGTGTTCCACGGTCTTTCTCCTTTGTCGGGTTATCTGTTTTTATTATATTATATCCCTCATCCAATTACAATAGCCAAATTTATCAAATTGAAAAAAATCCTTGACACACAAGTGGGATTGTGATAAAATACATTTAACAATAATGTTAAATGTATTGGAAGGAGTTTTGATATGAAAGCCATAGAAACCGTAAAGCTCACAAAATTTTACGGCAATAACCGTGGCATTGAAAATCTTGACCTTTCAGTAGAAAAGGGCGAAGTCGTCTCTATTATCGGTTCGTCTGGTAGCGGTAAAACCACCCTT
>JAZSDB010000198.1:0-6997 GCA_045530975.1 Eubacteriales bacterium | reverse complement strand
CTTCACGAAAACCGTGTGAAACTCATATCGGACGGTGCAAAAAGGCTGGGACTTGACAATATTACAGTCGGAGTGGCAGATGCCTCCGCTTACAATCCCGAAATTCCCGAAGCGGATAAAATCCTTTGCGATGTGGTCTGTGCAGGACTCGGGGTTATCGGGAAAAAGCCCGAAATCAAGTACAAAAATCCTGCGGAATTTGAGGGATTATACCCCATACAAAGGGCGATATTACAATCGAGCTCAAATTATTTGAAGGTTGGCGGAATAATGGTTTATTCCACCTGCTCTATAAACAAACACGAAAACGAAGAAATTGTGGAAAGTTTTTTGAAAAGCAACCCCAATTTCACATTGATATATCAAAAAACCACACTTCCCTTTGATGAGGAGAAGGAAGGTTTTTACACAGCTAAAATTGTACGGGAGAAATAGTGTTTATGAAGGCGGATTTGCTTTCCATGTTCCCTGAAGAAATCTGTACATTTGTGCAGGAAATCGGACAACCGAAATACAGAGGGAACCAAATATTCGAAAGCATATACAAGGGTGCAAGAGATATCGACAGCATTGGCACCATTCCGAAAAGCTTAAGGGAACAGCTTAAGGAGGTTTCCTTTATCCCGACAGCGGAAATCAAGCGCAAGCTGGTTTCCTCCATTGACGGTACCGTGAAATATTTATACGCTCTTCACGACGGAGAAACGGTAGAAAGTGTTTTTATGCGCTACCGACACGGCAATACCATGTGCATTTCCACACAAGTGGGCTGCAGAATGGGTTGCGCATTCTGTGCTTCCACCAAAGCGGGGCTGGTAAGGTCTTTATACCCCTCCGAGATGCTCTTGCAAATTATGGAGGCAGAGAGAGATCTGGGCGAAAGGGTTTCCAACATTGTTTTAATGGGAATGGGTGAACCCTTGGACAATTACGATAATGTGATAAAGTTCCTCAGATTGGTTAACCACGAAAAGGGTTTAAATATCGGTCTCAGGCATATTTCCCTGTCCACTTGCGGATTGGTTGACAAAATCGACCGTTTGGCAGATGAAGGACTTCAGGTTACATTATCCGTATCTCTGCACGCCCCTACCGACGAAAAGCGCAAACGAACAATGCCCATAGCCAACAAATACAGCATTCGTGAGCTTTTGGATTCCTGCAAGCGTTATATCGCAAAAACGGGCCGCAGAATTTCCTTTGAATATGCCTTGATAGCAGGAGAAAATGACAGTGAAGAGGATGCTCATCTATTGGGAAAGCTGCTTTCGGGCATGATATGCCATGTTAATCTCATCCCCGTGAATCCCATCAAGGAAAAAAACTTCAGAAGAAGCGAAAAAAATTCCATAAAAGTATTTACAAACACACTTGAGGCATATAAAATAAACGTAACAGTACGAAGGCGTTTGGGTGCTGATATCAACGCTTCGTGCGGTCAATTAAGGCAGGAAGATGCCCAAAAATGACAAAAAGGAGGAACGGCAATGAAATACGGCGGAAAAACCGATGTGGGTGCTAAACGAAAATGCAATCAGGACAGTTTTGCCGTTTTTTCCAAGGATGGATATTTCTGCGCTATCGTTTGTGACGGTATGGGCGGAGTAAAGGGCGGCAATGTTGCCAGCGGTCTGGCAGTGAAGACCTTTGCATCTTATATCAAAAAAGCGTTTACAGAGCGCAATGCAGACGATTTTGTTGAAACAGACATAAAGAGATTATTAAAATTCGCTTTGGATGCCGCAAACGATGCAGTTTACGAGAAATCGGGCACAGACTCCGAGCTGGAGGGCATGGGAACAACTCTTGTGGCTGTTTTGAATTGTCTCTGCGGTACCTTTGCAGTAAATGTCGGTGACAGCCGTTTATACAGACAGTATGACGGTGTTATCCAACAGATTTCCACCGACCATTCCTTTGTTCAATACCTTTTGGAAAAGGGCGAAATTACCGCAAAGGAAGCGGAAAATCATCCCAATAAAAACATTATCCTGAAAGCATTGGGGGTTAATTCCAATGTTGAAGGTGATTATTTCAGAATTGACAATTATGACAAATTACTGTTGTGCACCGATGGGCTGACCAATCACGTGAGCAACAGCCGTATTAATGAAATCATTTCAGGCGAATATGTTCAGAAAAAGCCGTCTTACAAGGCAAGAGTGGAAAAGCTCGTGGCGGAAGCCAACGAAAACGGCGGTCTGGACAATATTACAGCTGTACTTATTGGAGCCGAATAGACAAATTTCTACAATTCGGTGCACGAAAGGATTTATGATATGAACCAATACGAAGCATTTGTGGGTAAAGTGTTGGATGGACGCTACAAGATTTTGGAGCTTGTAGGCATGGGCGGAATGGCCTGTGTTTTGAAGGCCCAGGACCTTGTTATGAAGCGTATAGTTGCCATTAAAATACTTAATGACGAATACAACGGCGACGAGCAGGCCGAGGCAAGATTTATCGATGAATCCAAGGCCGTAGCAATGCTTTCCAACAAGAACATCGTTAGTGTTTATGATGTTGCTATTTTCCCCGACATCAAATATATAGTTATGGAATACCTCGACGGTATTACCCTTCGGGAATATCTCGATAACAAGGGCGTTATCGGCTGGAAAGAGGCCTGCGTTTACATTTTACAGATTCTTCGCGGTCTGGAGCATGCGCACAGCAAGGGCATAATTCACAGAGATATCAAGCCCCAAAACGTAATGCTGATGAAAAACGGTGACATTAAAGTAACCGACTTCGGTATTGCAAAGCTCCCCAACTCTGTTTCGGAGCAGACCGACGAAAAAGCCATAGGCACCGTATATTACATATCGCCCGAGCAGGCCTGCGGCAAGGAAACCGATTATTATTCCGATATTTACTCGGTTGGTATTATGTTGTACGAGGCGGTTACCGGCACTCTTCCCTTTGTTGCCGATTCCCCTATGGAAATCGCAATGATGCAGGTTAACGATGAGCCGGCAAATCCTCGTGACATAGTGCTTGACATCCCTGTGGGTGTTTCGCAGATTATTTTAAAGGCATTGGAAAAGGACCCTGCGGAAAGATTCCAATCCGCTCATACTATGGCCAAGGCCATTGAATGGGTTTTGCGCAATCCCGGTGTTATTTTTGCAATGTCCACTCCCGAATCCACCGAGAGCCCCGTCAGCAGCAGTGTGGTTTCCATTGATATGATCAATACCTCCGAAATTGAGCCATACAGTGATGTGGAGATTTTGGAGAACAGCGTTAAAAACCCCAAAAAGAAAAAGGAACCCAAGGTTGCTCCCGATAAGAAAACAGCCGACAAAAAGAAGAAGGCAAAGAAGAAAGCCAAGGCAAACCGCACTATGTTCCCCATTGTTTGCGGTGTGGCCATTCCCTTCTTTATCGTTGTAATTGTTTTGATGGTTACAATCGGTATCAGCTGGATAACTTCATTTATGAACGGTCCCGAGGAAGAAGAAATACTTATTCCCGATTATGTGGGTAAATATTTCGATTCCGATATAGAAACCGAGATACACAACAAGTTTAATCTTGTAAAAGAATACGAAACCCGTGACGATTTTGATGACAACGTGGTAGTCCGCACCGATCCCGAACCGGGCCAGTGGAAAAAGCTGGAGGACAAGGAAACAAAAATCACCCTTACCGTTTACATCAACAAATCCGAAAAGGTTACCATCCCCGAATTAGCCGGCTTTTCCAAGCGTGTTGCCGAAAACCGTCTTAACAAGCTGAGTCTTGATATTGAGGTTATCGAGGTCAGCAACACCAAGGAGCTTTATCAGGAAGGCGGAAATATCGGTGATAACAATGCCTACATACAGGGCGACACCATTATTAAGACCATTCCTGCCCCCGGCACAACAGTACAAAAAGGCAGCCGCGTGAAGGTTTATGTTCTTTCCAAGAGCAAGAGCGACAAGACCGCCAAAATGCCCAATCTTGTTGGTTTATCTCCCACGGAAGCCATTGCAGTTGCCGAAGCGGCGGGATACAGCTTAGAAGCACCCGTTTACAAATATTATCCCAACGGTAATGATAAAATAGTGGAGCAGAGCGTAGTTCCCGGCACCGTAATGAACAAGGATGAAAACAAGGTTTCCATTGTTGTCGGAATGAAGCCCGAGGAAATGATAGATCTCTGCGGCCAGGACGGATTAAATTTCTACACCCTTACACAGGCAAAGCAGATACTTGCATCGGCCTATCCCGATTTTTCATTTAATGTCTCCGCAAGCTATCTTGTAACCGATGATATCAACAGAGAAACTGTTGAAACAATCTCTCAGGAGGCCAAAGGCAAAGACATTATCGAAATAACGAAGCAATTGATGGATGATGCCGACTGTCAGATGGATCTGACCTTATCCACGGGACATATTATCTTCCAGGATATTGCGGCAGGTGCTGAGCTTATTCCCACCGAGGGAAGTATGGGTGAGCAGATAATAGATCTTAAGCTTATTATTATAAGATACAGAACTTCAGACCCCAACGGGGGCGACACTTCAGGGGGATTTCCTTGGATATGATTGAAAAGGTAGGGACAGTACTTTCCGCTCAAAACGGAATATACACCTTACAGTGCGACGGCGAACGGTTTGAATGTCGTTGCGGCACAAAGATAAGAAAGACCGATGGCAGGATTTTGGCCGGTGACAGAGTGATTTTTCGTGATAACGGAGACGGAAAGGGCTTTGTTACTTCCCTGCTCCCGAGAAAAAACAGCTTGATAAGGCCGCCGGTTGCCAACATTGATTTATTAGCAATGGTTGTAGCTCCAAAGGACCCCGAGCCATATCTTTACAACATTGATTTGTTATCGGTTATTTCCCAAAAATGCGGCATCGAGTTTGCTATTATCATTTCAAAGACCGATCTCGCTGACTGCTCTCATATTAAAGCGATATATGAGAAGACTCCTTTTAAGGTAGTTGAAACCTGCTCTCGCACCAACAGCGGCATGGACGACGTGAAGGCCTTATTTGAAGGCAAGGTGTGTGTTTTGTCGGGTGCATCGGGTGTTGGCAAGTCCACACTTATGAATGCAATATACCCCGATTTGAAGCTTGAGACCGGTGAGCTTTCGCAAAAGATTGCACGAGGAAAGAACACCACAAGAACCACCGAGCTGTTTTCATTGGGCAACGGCACTTATCTTGCAGACACGCCCGGGTTTACTTCCATAAACACCGAGCTTTACTGCACCATTGAGCACGGCGAGCTACACCGATTATTCCCCGAATTTTCCGATTACACTCATTTATGCAGATACACAGACTGCACCCACACCAAGGAAACCGAATGCGGGATTGCAGTTGCCGTAAGGGATGGCAATATTGCTCCCCAGCGGCACGAAAGTTATATTAAATTATACGGCGAGCTTAAAAGTATAGACAGATACAAATAAGCGGTTGCCGGTTCAGGAGGTTAATTATGTTCATCGGATTTCACTCTCTCGCAAACACGGTGACATTATTGGGGCTTATGTCCTCTATTGTTTCTTGTTTCCTTGCAGCAAACGGAAACTTCAAGTTGGCTTTATATATGCTATTCATAGCTTGTCTGTGCGACACCTTTGACGGCAGAATTGCACGGTCCAATCCCAACAGAAGTGACAAGGAAAAGTTTTACGGCATTCAGCTTGACAGCTTGTGCGATGTAATCAGCTTTGGTGTTACACCCTGCTTCATTGCCTTTTCCTTCGGCTTCAGAGGTATTTTAGATGTAATTGTTTATTGCATATTCATTGCATGCGGCGCCGTAAGATTGGCTTATTTCAATACAATGGCCAACGCAGACATAGGAAAGCCGGTTAAATACTTCCGTGGACTTCCCATTCCCATGTCCACCTTCATAATAACAGTATTGTTCCTGCTTACAATGTTTATTTCTCCCTCTGTTACCATTTGGCTGTTCAGAATATTCCTTTTCCTCACAGCTATTGCGTTTGTGCTGAAAATCCGCATTAAGAAGCCCACTCCCAAAAAGGCACTTACACTTATTGCCATTGAATTGGTTATACTGTTAATACTGCTTATCGGCGCCGATTTGAAGGCACCCGTAAATGTTGACAATCACGATGTAACAAGCGAGATTTCCGAAACCACCTCTGAAGAGGCATAATTATAAAAGAGCATAATTAAAAAAGAGCTTCGATTGAAGCTCTTTTCTTATACAAAAGAAAACCCTATGAGTTACCTCATAGGGTTTAATTTATTCGTAATCTACAAAGATGAGAGGATTTACAACTTCATCATTGATACGGATTTCAAAGTGGAGATGGTTGCCGGTAGAATTGCCGGTGGAACCGATAAGACCAACAACATCAGCGTGGAAGCCGACTGGTCCAACGGTCAGGTCGGTATGACCGGCCGTTCCTACGCCGGCACCACCCAGTTCGGTCTGGCCACCACCGGTGTCAAGGGTCTGGAAACTGTGGTTCCTGTCGCCGGCATCGCCAGCTGGTACGAATATGTCTGCTCTCAGGGCATTCCCACCCGCAGCGTAGGCTATATTGATTATCTGGCCGGCTACTGCGCCAGCCGCTACTTTGACTCCAGCGACTGGAGCAAGATTAGCTCCAACTACCGTAAGTATCTGAAGCAGCTGGACACTGACGAAAAGGCACTCAACGGTAACTACGGCGATCACTGGGCCGTCCGTGACTACACTGTAGACGCAGCAAAGATTAAGTGCTCCGCCCTGATCGTCCACGGTCTGAACGACAACAATGTCCGCCCCAAGAACACCGTCCTGATGTATCAGGGCTTCAAGGAGGCCGGTGCCGATGTCCGTCTGCTGCTGACCCAGGACAGCCACAGGACCCCCGCCTATAACACCGAAAAGACAGAAATGCTGATCGACGGCAAGAGCTACCATGACATTCTGAACCAGTGGTTCACCCTGCATCTGTGCGACGATGTGACCGTCGGCGTTGATAACATTGCCCCCGTCACCGTGCAGAACAACAAAGTCGGAGGCCAAGCGG
>JAZSDB010000128.1:0-9111 GCA_045530975.1 Eubacteriales bacterium | reverse complement strand
TCTTCCTAAGACCGCTTGGCCTCCGACTTGAAAAATTAAGAGTTGCCATCATCGGCACAGGCAGTATCAGTAATTGCCACATGGGCGGATACAAGGCAATCCCCGACAAGTGCGAGGTTGTTGCTGTTTGCGATATCGATGAGGAAAAGGTAAAGAATTACGCTTCTCAGTACAATGTTCCTGCTTATTATACCGATTATAACGAAATGCTTGCAAAGGAAAAGATAGACGCGGTTTCTGTCTGCACCTGGAATGCGGCACATAAAGGCGCTACAATTGCAGCTCTCCGTGCCGGCTGTAAGGTTCTTTGCGAAAAGCCCATGGCAATGACTGCCGCAGAGGGTGAGGAAATGATTGCCGTTTCCAAGGAAACCGGCAACCTTCTTATGATTGCTTTTGTACGTCGCTTCGGTAACGATGCCGACCTTATCCGTAAATTTGTGGCAGGCGGCACAATGGGCGATCTCTATTATGCAAAGGCAACCTATCTCCGTCGTAACGGTTGTCCCGGCGGTTGGTTCGGCGATAAGGAATATTCCGGCGGCGGCCCCCTTATCGATTTGGGCGTTCACGTTATCGACCTTGTTCGCTTCCTTGCAGGCGGCCCCAAGCCCGTTTCGGTTTTCGGTGTGACCTATGGTAACCTTGGCCCCAACCGTGCAGGCGGCGGTCAGGATTGGGTTTCCTCCACAAAGGGCAGCTATAAGTATGATGTAGAGGATTTTGCTTCCGCAATGATTCGCTTCGATAACGGTCTTACTCTCACCGTAGAGGCATCCTTTAACCTGAATATCAAGCACGACCGTGGAGAAATCGAGCTTTTCGGTACAAAGTCAGGCGCAAAAATCGATCCTCAGGTGGAATTTTTCGGCGATATGAACGGTGTCTTTGTTGACATTAAGCCCTTTGGCGATTCCGCTCTTAATTTTGACGGCTTGTTTGCAAGAGAAATTAATCATTTTGTTGATTGCTGTCAGGGCAACGCCGAGTGTATTTCTCCTATGGAGGACGGCGTAATGCTTATGAAGATTCTGGATGCAATCTATGAATCCGCCCGTACCGGCCACGAGGTTGTTATCGGTTAATCCACAAAGCCATAAATAAAAGTCCCCTTTTGAGGGGACTTTTTGTTTTGGTATCGTTATAGACATTCTTGAAAATTTGTAATATAATTTTTAAATATGACCCAACCTTTTTTTAACGAACATTGTCTAAAAGACGAGCGCTTGAAAAAACGGAAATTTTCGAAAAATCAAAAAGGAGAGTGCATAATGTATTACAAAAACCAAGCCGACGAAACGCTGGTTATGCTGACTCTTGCAGGGGAACAATCGGCGTATGAATTTCTGGTAAGACGTTATCAGAAAACTGTGGTTGCTGCGGCTATGTCGGTTACCCAAAACCTGTTTATGGCAGAGGATGCGGCACAGGATGCTTTTGTAACGGCATGGATGAAGTTGAATACACTGCAAGAGCCGAAAAAATACAGTTCCTGGGTATCTCGTATTGCCAAAAACTGTGCTTTGAATATGGTAAAAAGATATCGTAGCTTTTTGCCTCTTGAAGTGGTTGAAAATGTTGATCTGTGCGGCATACAATCTCAAAATCCCGAAGATATTTATGCATTGTCCGAGGAAAAAAAGGAAATCGGCATAAGCATAGAAAAGCTTCCCGAAAAGGTCAGACAGATAATTCAAATGCATTATTTCGAAGGACTTTCTATTGCGGATATTGCCGATAGAATGCGCATTTCCGAAGGCACTGTTAAATGGCAGCTGCACGACGGAAGAAAGCGCATTAGAAAGGAACTTTGTGCTATGAACGAAAAATACAGCGACACACTTGTAGAACGTGTTATGAAAAAGGTTGAAGAGCTTAAATTATGGCATATAAAAAACAGTAAGGACGGCTTTGAAAAGGTATACCGTGATGTGCTTCGCGAGGTAGAGGAATTACCCGAAAGCACAAAGAAGCAGCACGCTCTTGCGGATGTGCTTATGCGCGGTTGGTGGTGGATTCCCGGCAAAAAGAACGATGCTCTGTTTGCTCGTATCGCCGCTGCTGCCATCGAGGGACACAACGAAGAGGTTATGTCTTTTATTGTTGCACGTGAAGATTCCAAGGTGTATAACGGGGAAAGAATCAAATACATAAGAGATATTCAGATACCTCGTCTTGAGAAAGCAGGATTTATAAAAACCTTGGGCAGAGAATGGTTCTGGCTGGGATATAATCTTTTCCGTGAGGGAAATACAGAGGAAGGTAAAGCGGCATACCGCAAGGTAGAGGAAATTTTGAGCCGTGATGACCATTACCGTCTTCTTGTACCCTATGCTCTCAAAATGGAGGATATTATCAAAGAAAAATACAGCGAAACAGTGCCAAATCGTTTTCGTATAGGTGCATCGATTGAGGAGTTCCGCTATATTGATAACAGCTTGCACTATTGGAACAGTCAAGGTTGCGGCGAAGGATATACTCATTCCGTAAATATAGACCTTTTGAATATTTTTTATAATGCCTCCAAATGCGACAGACGCTTTTTTGCCGATATAGCTATCGGCGAAACCTTCATCGGCTCGGATGGCTCGACTTTAACTTTTGTTTCGGACAGCGAGTGCGTTGATACACCTGCCGGAAGCTTTGCGCAATGTCAGCTTTGGGTTGTAAAGCATTGGGATTGGAACGGCAAATCGATTTTCAAAACCTTTTATAAGGAAGGCATAGGAATAGTAAAGCAAGAGCATACCCTCGACGGCATAACAGAATCGGTTGTGCTTAACACATATTCTGTAAACAAAGGCAAGGGGTTGTTGCCTTTCGAAGAAGGAAACCGCTGGGAATATTCACGGGAAAACTCTTTTGCAGGGTTGGAATATGAAGAAGTTTTTACTGTAGAGTATGCCGACGATAAAAAGGTGATGATATCCTCTTGGGAAAATGTCAACCGAATCGGATATGACAAGAATTCATGGTTGGAGACGATAAGCGAGATACGAAACGATTACTGGTCTGAAGAGAACGGTCAAGAGTTTATATGCGATGTATATCCGGCAATAAACCGCGCGGAACAGCTTGCCAAAACACCCATGGAGATTGCTCATACAAAAGCGGCAACCTCGGTGGCAAGGCGGATTCTTTCCACCGATCCCCGGTTCAATCCTCAACATACCTCAACAGGCCACTGGAATTTCTTTGTTAAAAACTTTGTTGAAAAAAAGAAGGACTCTATTTATTTCTCTCATAACAATCGTTGGTCCTTCGAATGGAAGATTGAAAGTAAGCTGTCTGCAGCTTCAAGACCCCTTTTGTACAATGATATTTTGGGAATATTGCAGGATGCAACAAATTGTATCTGGTCGGATGAATGGCGCGTTGGTGCTTCTCCTATCGTGGAATATACCAGATATTCTTATAATGTGAAAACCCGTATAATCTGCGAAGACGGCGGAACCGTTATTACAAAAGCGGGAAAATTCGATAACTGTTTGAAGCTTTGTCTTGATATCGACGGAATGACTGACGGCTGGCATTACCGCGGCGGAAAGAAAAATTATTATTTTGCAGAGGGCATAGGCATAGTACGCACCGAAAATGAATATTATGAGGGAGCAAAAACCGCTGTCTATGAGTTGACCCGTTACGAGGGAACAGGAGAGGGCTATATGCCTATGAAGGACGGACTTTTGCGCAGATATGATGCCATAGACCTCACCGACGGTTTTAAGGGCTCGGCAGAATATACTTATGTGGCGGATGATGAAGGTGATATATTTATCTTTTCCGACCGCACCGGCATCCGTGAGCTTCCGCCTCCTATCACTCAGTATTGCGCCGTCAAGGGCGAGGTTGACGAAGGGGAGTTGTGGAAGCAAGGAAAGTGGCAGGATGCACAAGCTCTATATTCTCAAAATAATTTTCATCTGTTCCTTCATATGTTTGCAAGGCCCAGTATGAATTATATGGATGCCAGACGTTCTGTGGAGCTGATGGGCCTATATATGGGTATGTTAAAAGACCTTGGAGAAGATGGAGATGTTCCTCCCGCTTGGTACGGTCTTTATACTTGGATGGCTCTCGTAAAGGCAGCGGCGTGTTTTGGAGATAATAACCGAGAAGAAGGATATAAAAATCTGGATACTGCCGTTGAATATTTCAAGAGATTGAACCGATTTGGCAATGGAGAACTTCTTGAGGCAGGCAAGAAAGAAATTTTCGGCGGTGTAAAGTATATCCACAACGGCGGTTCTATTGTTCTTCCCGATGGAACAAAAGAGCCCATCGCTTATGCACACCGTATGAGGTTTAACATATATAATCTTCATTATATCCTTACTGCGCCCAGCGGTTGGGAGTGGTTCAATTCTGTAAGGGATGAGGAGCGCTTTAAAGAGTGCGTGGCACTTGTAAAGAATATGTTGCCTAAGGAGTAATTGGTAAAACAAATATCGCCGAGAGTGTTTTGTTGCTCTCGGCGATACTTATTTTTTATATTTCCTTGAAAAATTCTATAATTTCTCCGTCGGGGCCGTAAACAAAGGCCACTTCCATAGAGATTTTGGGGCTTGCTCCATCGGGGGAAAGGGTTATGGGCGCTGTTCTTTCGGTGGCGCCTGCCTGAATGGCGGCATTGTAAGCAGAAACCACGTCATCGGTTTTCAGCGCAAGGTGAAGCCAATGCTC
Source organism: Eubacteriales bacterium (assembly GCA_045530975.1). GTDB lineage: Bacteria > Bacillota > Clostridia > Oscillospirales > CAG-382 > Coliplasma. Next base: position 4,428 of record JAZSDB010000128.1, on the reverse strand, counting down.
ATTAACCTCATCGGCGGTTTTTTCTCTTTTACAGCCACCGTCGAAGATTTCTATCAATCCGCCGTCGGTAAGCTCCAGCATTATTGCACGGTTGCTACCTTCTCCCCAGCAAACTTTCTGTGTTAAACCCAAGGACTTGTAAAATGCCACCGATTTGTCAAAATCCGAGGCCTTTATGGCTATGTGGTGAAATCCTTTAACTGCGCTCATTTCTTTTTGCCCTTTCTGTTATTATTGGTCTTTTTGGAAGCTTTTTGCATAGCGCCTCCTTGACGAGGTGCCTTCTGCCCTCCCTTTTTGGGAAAGCCCTTGTTGCCTGCGGGGGCCTTTGTCGGCTCGGGACGCACAAGGCAATCTCTTCCGTTACCGATAAGGTCTTCACGTCCCGCCAAGCGCAGGGCCTTGCGAACAAGGGGTGCATTGGCAGGTCGGGCAAATTGAAGCAGCGCTCTTTGCATCTGCTTTTCGTTGTAATCACGGGCAACATATACCTCTTTGCCGTTGGCAGGGTTTATACCCGTATAGAACATACAAGTGGATGCGGTACCGGGGGTAGGATAAAAATCCTGTACCTGCTCGGGGTTAAGATTATTTTTCTTCAGATACAGCGCCAGCTCTATTGCCGATTCAAGGGTGCTGCCGGGGTGGGACGAAATAAGATAGGGAACAATGTATTGCTCCTTTCCCGCCTCCTTGGTAAGCTGTGCAAAGCGGGCCTTGAACTTATCGTATTCTTCTATGGCGGGCTTACCCATCAAGGCAAGAACCTCATTACAGCAATGCTCGGGCGCCACCTTCAAATGACCGCTTACGTGGTCGTTAACAAGCTTTCGGAAGAATTTTTGGTTTTTGTCTGCCAGAATATAATCGTATCTCAGACCTGAGCGGATAAATACCTTCTTTACGTTTTTCACATTTTCGATGGCCTTAAGCAAATCTATGTACTCGCTGTGGTCAACCTGAAGATTTTTGCAGGGAGTGGGATAGAGGCAGTTTTTGCCCTTGCATACTCCGAATTTTTTGGCCTTTTCACAGCCGTTGTGACGGAAGTTGGCACTGGGACCGCCAACATCGTGAATGTATCCCTTGAAGGTAGGCATTGCGGCGATGGTTTCGGCCTCCGCCACGCAGGATTCAACAGAGCGGGATGTAACCGTCCTGCCCTGATGGAATGCGATGGAGCAGAAATTACATCCGCCAAAGCATCCTCGGTTGTGGGTAATGGAGAACTGTACCTCCTCTATGCCGGGAATACCGCCCTGCTTTTCATAAACAGGGTGATAGGTGCGCATATAGGGCAGAGAGTATACCGCATCAAGCTCTTTTCGTGTGAGAGGCGCCATGGGCGGATTCTGCACCAATGCCTTGTCGCCGTAATATTCTATAATCGCCTTGCCGTAAATGTGATCCTGATTGTCCGATTGAATTTTAAAGGCCTTGGCAAAGCTGCTTTTGTCGGTTTTAATGCTGTCGTAATCTCCGCAGGAAATGCTTTCGAAATGGGGAGTGAAATCCCTGCTTTCCAAAAAGCAGGTGCCCCTTACATCACGGATTTTCTTTATCGGAACGCCCTTGTCCAAAAGAAAGGCAATACGTCTTAATATGTTTTCGCCCATTCCGTAGGTGAGCATATCCGCACGGGAATCCACCAAAATGCTCCGCCTTACCGTGTCGGTCCAGTAATCGTAATGGGCAAACCTGCGGGTGGATGCCTCCAGACCGCCTATAATTACGGGAACATCTCCGTATGCCTCGCGAATTCTGTTGCAGTAAACAATAACCGCTCTGTCGGGACGTGCGCCGATTTTTCCGCCCGGGGAATAATAATCGTCATTGCGGCGCTTCTTGGATGCCGTATAGTGGGCTACCATAGAATCTATGTTGCCCGAATTTACAAGAAAACCCAGTCTGGGCCTGCCGAACCGCATAAAATCGGTTTTGCTTTTGTAGTCGGGCTGGGGGATAATTGCCACTGTGTAGCCCTCCGCCTGAAGCACTCTCGAAATAATGGCCGTGCCAAAGGATGGGTGGTCCACATAGGCATCACCCGTCACTATCACAAAATCGGGAATATAATCAATTTCATCGGGGAAAATAGGTAAAAAAGGCATAATGCGCTCCACTGCTTTTGTTGTTTCAATAGTATTGTAACACCTGTAACGAAAAAAGTAAAGGAAAAGAAAATTTTTCTATTGACAAACAGATGAAGATATGTTATATTTAAATAGTAATATTTCTTATTAAGAGGAGAAAGCGATGATAGAGCGCAACACAAAGCAAAAAATGCTCATACTGTCTGCGGTACGTGGCTCCTGCGAGCACCCCACTGCAGAGCAGGTGTACGCCCTTATTACCGATGATATGCCGTCTCTCAGCTTGGGTACGGTTTATCGCAATCTTAACCGTTTGGCAGAAAATGGAGAGATAAGACGTATTTCGGTCACCAATTCTCCCGACCGCTTTGATGGCAATATGATGCCCCACCATCATGTTTGTTGTTTAAACTGCGGTGCTTTTTGTGATGAATTTGAATTGCCTTATAATGCCACTCTCGATAAAAATCTTGAAAAGAAGCGCGGCTTTAAGGTAACACGTCACGAAACGGTATTTTACGGTTATTGTCCCAATTGCAGACAAAATTAGAAATAATTATAATTTTAAGGAGATTATTATGGAACTCAAAGGCAGCAAAACAGAACAGAATCTTATGACAGCTTTCGCAGGTGAATCTCAGGCACGTAACAAGTACACCTATTATGCAAGCGAAGCAAAGAAGGCAGGTTACACCCTCATTGCCGACATTTTTGTAGAAACCGCAGGCAACGAAAAGGAGCACGCAAAGCTCTGGTTCAAGCTTCTTCACGACGGTAAGGTGCCCGATACCGTTATTAATTTTATGGATGCGGCTGCAGGCGAAAACTACGAATGGACCGAAATGTATGCCGAATTTGCAAAAACTGCCAAGGAAGAGGGCTTTGACCACATTGCATATCTCTTTGAAGCAGTAGGCAAGATCGAAAAAGAACACGAAGAAAGATACAGAGCTGTTCTCGAAAAGCTCAATGCAGAAACCATCTTCATTTCCGAAGAAGTACAGGTATGGATCTGCACCAACTGCGGTCACGTTCACGTGGGCAAGAAAGCTCCCGAAATGTGCCCCGTTTGCCAGCATCCCAAGTCCTACTTCCAGAAGAAGGTTAACAAGTTCTAAAATTCATATAATGCGGAGGGTTTTTACCCTCCGTTTTATTTTTTTCTTTCGTTGTCCCCTTTTTTCCTTTTTTTGTGTTATAATTATTGAGTGGCAGAGAGGAGTGATATTCTTGATAGTTTATTTTGCTTTAATTGATAAAGAATCCGACCGCGAAAAATTTGTTGCCCTTTATGAGAAATATAAAAAGAAAATGTATCACACCGCTTACCTTGTTCTGCAGGACAGCTATTCCGCCGAGGATGCGGTTCATGAGGCTTTTATTTCGGTTGCCCGCAATCTGGATAAAATTCATTCTGTGGATTCTGCCGAAACCGCCGCATATATGTGTCGTGCCGCAAAAACACGGGCCCTTAATATCTACAATGCCAAGAAGAAGGAAACCGAGCAAGAAAGCTTTTTGGAGGAGGGAAGGGATATCCCCTTTGACGAGCCCGAATTTGAAAGGATATGCGCTCGGAGCGAGGTGGCGGAAATCGCAAAATGCATTAATCAACTGCCCTCGCCCTACCGAGATGTAATTGTATTGCGATATCTTGACGATATGCCTCCCCGAGAAATTGCCTCGGCCTTGGGCAGAAAGCCCGATACGATAAAAAAGCAGTTGTCCCGCGGAAGACAAATGCTTAAAAATATGCTGGAAGGAGGAAAGGAATAATGGATTTTAAGGAAAAGCTCCGTCAGGCATCGATGGCGGCGGAAAAGAATGCCCTTGAAAAAATGCCCTCCGACGAGGAAATTTCCTGGACTCCCTCCGACAGATTTAATGAAAGAATGGCAAAGACCATTTCCGAGATAGGCCCGATAATGCCAAAAAGAGCCAAGCCCCTTTGGAGGATTTATGCGGCGACAGCCGCCGCAGTGGTGGTAATTGGGTTGGCGTTATCTCCGCTTATTCACAAAAGCTCCGATTTTATTGACCCCAAGGAGGAATCCGGCAGCGGTCTGTCCGAGGATGACAGCCAAAGGGAAAGCGAGGGGCTTTCGCATCCCGAAAGCGATAGCACTCAGGGGCAGGAAGGCGAATCCGCCGCTGTGAGCGAAGACCACACAACAGACCATACTACAGACGACAGTTGGGATGAAGGTCATTGTACAGAAGGCGTGCAGGAAATACCTTCCGACACGAGTGTTGAAGACCTTAGCTCCGCCTCTCCGGATGGGGAAGTCGGATCGTAGCCATGTCGTTCTGTGAGCCAAGGAGTTGAGTGGAACCA
>JAZSDB010000194.1:0-2313 GCA_045530975.1 Eubacteriales bacterium | reverse complement strand
AACGACATGGCTACATCCGACTTGTTATGCTGTGAATACTGCAATCGCCCCTTCCGCCCGATTCCAGCTTGAAGCTTACGGGCATACAGCGCTTGATGTTGGGGCGCAGTGACATTCTGAAATATTTTCTTTCGCTGTGATTAAAGCTGTATTTCCGCTCCATTGCAGGCAATCCGTCCTCGCCGAAAAAGCTCACCGCAAGTGTGACATCTCCCCTTACCGACATAAAAATACCCATCTCGTTGATGTCGCACCTGCCGTAATCACTGCCAAGGCGCAGGTAGGGGGTGGAAACCTCCATATAGTATTTTTCGGAATCGGCTTGGTTATCAAATAAAAACAGCGCACCGCCCTGAGAAAAATACAAGCTTTTTCCGATAATACAGTAGTTTTCGCCCCCAAAGCCGTTGTATTTATACCAAGCACCGTTGCCGTAATTGTAAACAAGGACATAGGGCCCGTCGATAAAGAAAAGCTCACGGTTGGCCTGAAAATCAAGAATATGCTTTGCGGTTTTGCTTTTCAGACACAGGCACATTGTGTCCCTTACGGGGTTGGAAATGCATATTGCATTCTTTTCGTTTTCCACGGCAGTGGACTCCCAGGCATTTAGCCCGTCATGACAAAGGGTGATGGGGCGGTTGTCGATAATGCATCCCTTGGTCTTAATCAGACAGCCCTTACTGCCGTTTAAGCTGTAAACGGGGAAGGAAGAATAAACATTGCCCAGCGAATCCTCCTTTAATTGGCAAACCGAATAAAAGGCCTCATTTTCGGTGAAAATCAGCTGTCGGTTGTATTGCTGAGCAATGGAGGTGATTTTGCTGTTGCCGATAATGGTAAAGCCGTTTACGGGGAAGTATTCTGCGCTGGGAATCCCGTCTGCCAGTTCGGAATGAAAGCGGTAATTGGGGTAGTCCTCGTTGCTCCACATAAATATGCGGCCGTCGGAGTTACCGCCGAAAAGCATCATCATATCACAGCCGAAAAAGCGTGCACGGTCGCTGTCGCTCAATGCCTTTTCATAGATAACCTCCACGTTGTTCAGACCCGCTTCAGGGGGCATTTCAAAGGAAATTGCGCTTCCTCCGTTTATGAGGTCATAATGGTATTGGTAATCGTTGCCGTCGATTTTCACAGAGATGATCCTGTCGATTTCATTTTCGGCAAGACGGTACAAAACGGCGGTGTCGTCACCCGAAAACAGCTGACGTCGTTTGTTGGAAAGCAAATTTATCTGCTCGTAGGCCACGCCCTCGCCGTTGGGGGCACAGCTCATTGCCACGCAGGGAATATAGCCCTCCACCTCGGAAAGGGCGTTTCCGTCGTATTTTCCGTAATAGGAATGGGTTTTAATGTAAATAACTCCGTTGAAATCGAAAATCAAGCAGCTTTCGGTGCTCTCTATCTGTCCGATTTCTGTGGGAGCGGCAGGTACGGTGTGGGCGGGACAGCGGTAGATACGGCCGTTGGAGGCGATTATAACCGTTTCCTCACCAAAGATGCTGCCGCACCATATTGCATCGATTTTCTGCTCCTGTAAGCGGAAAACCTCCTTTATCACATTGCGCTTTACGATATTTCCGCCGTTGTCTATCCTGAAATTCCAGCCCTCCGTAACCGAAGGAAAGCCCTCGTGGGTTTTTATCTGCTCATCCAGACCCGAAAAACGGTTTTGAGTGATAACCTTCATCAGTAAACCTCCGTAATAGAATGGCGCTTTGCTCTGCCGAAGCTCTCTGCCTTCTCACGGGCACGGCCGTACAGCTTATCCATATCCGATGCAAGGTCGTCATCCTCACCCAGCATAAGCAGACGGGCAAGACCGTAGGGAAGTACACTGTAACAGATTATGTCACAGCAGTCTATAAGGTCATCCAAGCTGTGCAGGCGGGGTACGGTGTGCTCGATTTTTCTTATTTTGCAATCGGAAATTGCATTTTCGGCAAGCAGAATATTTATCATCGATAAAGCTCTCTGCTCCAAATCGGAGGTGTCCTTGCATACCCCTCCTTGGTCCAACAGACCGCAAAGGTCCATTGCAAATATAAAAAGCTCTCTGCCGGTCATATAAATCTCCTTTCAATGTATTTCAAAAAGGGGCTGCCGCCCTTTGCGACAGCCCCGTATATCAGTGATTTACAACAGGTGTGTACTTGATAATACCAACCTTAACCGATTTGCCTGCAGGGCTTGCGCCGTCGACGGTAAGCTGAAAATCGGCAAGTCCGTCATTCTTTTTATAACCGTAAGAGGTAATAAATATGCAGTTCATACCCGAATTAAGGATAATATCACGCTGGTTGAAGCCGC
>JAZSDB010000251.1:0-7833 GCA_045530975.1 Eubacteriales bacterium | reverse complement strand
AATATATATACCACGGGATCACAATCATTGTTATCTTCTTTTGAGGAGAAAATTTTATAAATACCGTCAATGGTAGGTTTGAAGATAAAATATTGACCGTTGCCTGCCACATCAAAGGTTACCTCAATAGAGGTGTTTGGCTCAAGCACGGGATATTTCGAATCATCCAGCTTGGAAATCATAACATCTACCGTGCCGTCCTCGGTGAGCTCCACATCTTCCGGCGAAACAGCGAAGTAATAGGTATTGCCTTTGACAAGCTCATAATCCAGCATAAAGTTGCAGTCATCGCCAACGTCCTTGCCGTCACGCAGATGAATCTCGCTATCTTTCAAACTTATCATAGGATCCCAGTCACCTACAATATTAGAGGATTGGAAGCGATAAACACCCGATTCGGTAGGAATAAACTTATATGGTTGATAATCGCCAGAATCTTCTACAAGGCATTCAAGGGTGTACTTGGTATCAACAAATGCCTCCGGGATGCCATAAACGGTTACGTTAATGCTATCCGTCAAGCCGCTTTCGCTGGTTACGGTAATGGTAGCTTGGCCGCCGCCGACAAAAAACGCCGTTTTGTCTACTATTTCAACAACACTTGTGTCCGAGGATGTACAAACATACTCTTCTTGTGCGCAATTTGCGGGAGCAAAGGTTGTGTAAATATCCCTGCTCTCGCCTTCGTTTGCAGTAAAATCACCGCCATCTATAGAAATAGATTCGGCAGAAACACATTTAACCAGTGTTACCGTTATCTGACCGGCCGCCTTACAATCATAGGGCTCAAGCATAAAGAAATAGGTCTGTCCTGCGGTAAGTCTGCACTGAATATCAACATTTACGTCTTCACCGCCGTCATCATTGTATCCTACTTCATTATCGTTCGTATCATACACCCATATACGAGGATCAACCTGCGGGTCTGCCGGATCGGATATGAGGTCATAAGAATACATTCTGTATGTACCGGATTCCTCGGGCACGAAGCGGAAGGTTTCCGCCGGCTCTCTTTGTTCCTTAGGAATGTATATAACGGTCTTTACGTCATTAAGGGAAATGGGCGACGAGGGCTCAACATATACGTGAAAAGTATCTATAAGTCCGTTTATTGTGGATACGGTAATAGCAGCTTCGCCTGCACCCACCAACAAAACCATGCCCTTTTCATCTACTGTTGCCACAGTGCTGTCGGAGGAGGTCCAGGTTAACTTTGTGTCAGCGGTTTCGGGGTAAACTTCTGCATTCAGCTGGATATAGCCGCCCACATAGGATTCAAGCGAATGTTCGTCCAGCCATACGTCGGTGGGCATCATTACGGTCAAGCTAACGGTATAATGACCTGAATTGTTTTGGTCGTATTCAAAAAATTCAAAGTAATATGTCTCGCCTGCCGTTAATTCCGTATTGACCGCGAAGTTTGCTCCGTCGTCGTCATCGCCTTCCGCGATCAGATTCATTTCCGAATCGTAAATATTGCAACGGGGGTCAACACCGTCTTCATCGAAAGAAGTCAGGGTATATCTTTTTGTTTCTTCGGGAACAAATTGGTACCACACCGACATATCCTCTTCCAGCTCAATCAAAACATCTTCTTCGAAGGATATGCTCGGATACTCTTCGGCAACAGCCGCAAGCGGTATCATCGAGAATACCATTGTCAGCACCAAAAGCATACTAAGGGCTCTTTTTTTCATTGTTTTATCTCTCCTTAAGATGTAAAATGACGCAAAGCTATACTGCTTTGCGGCTTCAATTGCCGTTTGAAACCGCCCTTATCTTATTATATAAGCTTCGCAACGTTTTGTCAATAAAAACCGTTAAGCCCTTTGAAAATTTGCCGCTTTTTTTCTGCAATATCCCCTTGAATAAATACGCCCTTCACAGCTTTTTCAGGATGCTTTTGCATTAAAAGAAAAGTGACAGGATTTCGACAGCCCTTTCAACGGTAATATCGGCCAGACAGCATCCGCCGAATTCCTCGGTAAGGGGGATTTTAAAGGTTACACAATCGCAGCCGTCGCCACGGGCTTCCAGCTTAATTTCCCACAAATTTCCCTCTGCAAGAAGCTTTACAAGGTAAAACCAATTACAGCATTCCTCTATGTCCTGCTCTGTGAGGGGAGAGGTCCTTTGATTTTCAAGCACAACGATTCTGCAAAAAGCAAAGCCGTCCGATTCCTCACACTCCAAGGAGATTTTTTGTTCTGCACCGAGAAAGATAAAGGCCGTGGCGGACAGTGCCATAACAAAGGCCTCGCTGCTGCCGAAGCCCACACCGGGGCTGACGGTAAAATTGCAGGGAACGGTATCGCAAAGTGCAACATTCAGCCCGTTGGTAAGGGCTCTCATCGCATAGGATACATTAAAAACGTGCATACTCCTCGGCTGTGAAAAATGACTGAACACCTGAGTGAGTGTGTTGGCGGTAGCAAAGGAGCAGCCCTTGTTTATCCTTTCCTGAAAATCGGAAAAGCTGCTTTCCAGAAGCAGGCCGTCGCCGGGCATATCGCCGTAAAGACGCTGGAGAGCACCGATAAGCTCGGTGGATATGGGATGAAACAGAAGAAGATAGAAATCTTTTCCTCTTATGATGTTTACACCGTGGTCGATGCCGCCTATATTAACCACGCAATAGGCGATTTCTCCGCACACCATATTGGAAATCCGTGCAGAATACTCCTCTTCAAACAGAGGAGAAAGCCGACTGCCCAGCCGTAATTTCTTGAAATTCGAACAAAAGGAAGCGCTCTTGTTCAGCAAAACCAAATCCTTATCGGCATAAAGAGCAGGAATGCTCATCGAAGGCACCTGTTCTCTTATATATTCACTGTCGCAGATATGAGTTAAATCGATAAAAAATTTCATGCGCTGTTATCTCACAAAATCTGTATGTTTATTATATTCTAACCCTGTATCTGCATTTTTGCAACAATTATTTGCAAAGCGGCGGATTTTCAGCATATCCGCAGTACGCATACCGACATATCATCGGAACTTTCGGAGCTTTCCATAGCATCCTTCAAAACCTTTGCCGCCAGCCCCCGGGCGCTCTTTATCTGCGAAAAGGCACTGTCGGCAAGAGGATTGCTTTGGCTGTCGGTCTGTAAAATTCCGTCGGAAAGCATAACAATCATATCCCCCTTTTCCAGAGGGAAGGTTTTTTTATCGGCAATAACATTTCTCATTATTCCCGCAGGAGGTGTTTTTGCCTGCAAAAGCACACTTTTACCCTTTCGGATAAGAACCGTGGGGGCCGCGCCTGCCTTTATAAGGGTGGCGGTAGAAAGCACACGGTCTATTTCAAGAAGGTCAACGGTGGCAAATACCTCCTCCTCCTTTTCGATAAGTGCCTTGTTCAAAAGCTTTAATGCACTTTCTTTTTCCACACCTACGGTAAGCAGCTTTTCAAGCATTATTGCGGAAAGCTTGCTGGTAAGGGCGGCATCCCGTCCGCTGCCCATTCCGTCGGAAACAAGACAGTAAAAATACCGCTCATCGTTTTCGAAAACGCTTACCGTATCACCGCAAACGCTTTCTCCGTTTTTGGCCTCGGAAAGCTTGGCGCACTCCACCCTGAAGGAGGGGGTGGAGCTTAATTTCATAAGAACATAGCCATCGTGGAAAAGCATTTCGGGAGGAGAAATGGCGGTGCCCACAACGGCCCGCACCGCATCGCTTATCTCCCTCGGGGTATTTTTTATTTTATCGGGCACCACGCCGAAGGCGGTTATTTCTCTTATGCGGTCCCCCGTCACCCGCACTCCGTCGCAGGTAATTCCTATCTCGGCAAGGGCCTTTTTCACCTTTTCCGCCATTGCCTTGTCACTGCGGGAATTATTTTCCTGCTTTTTTGCCGCATCCACCAGAAGAGTGGAAAAGGCGGAATATTCCTCAGCCATCCTTTTTAAGCTGTCCTCCCCCTCCTTTTCACGCATTGCGGTAATACGGTTTACACTTCTTGCCATTGCACTTGCGTGGGGGCATCTTGATGTAATATGCATAGGGATTTTTGAGGGCGCCGCTACACCCTCACGGCGCAGCTCAAGGGTGAAAAAGTTGGATATTTCGCACTTGTCCAGCTCACAGCCCTGGCACCGATTGCAATAATCCTCCACCGCCGAAACAATCTTTTTGTTAACATCGGTAATGCTTTCCTGTTTTGTGGTATCCGAAACATTGTAAAAAAGAGAGGAAAGAGAGGAAAAGGCGGCGGCATAGCGTGAAATACGTCGGTCGTTGGCTCTTTTTTCGGCAGAGGAAACGGTGTAACGGCAAACCTCGATATGCTTTCTCGCTGGGATGAAAATTCCGTAGGCCAAGGCAAGCATAACCATCAACGGCCCTACCCCTTCTCCGCCCGAAAGATAAAAATATCCGCTGACCGAAAGCATAAAGGAAAGAAGCAGTGCGATGATTTCGGCATCAGGCGCCAGCAGTCCGTAGGCCATACCCATAACACCCAAAGCGCCCATAATCTCGCCTCCGCAGGCAAGTCCGCACATCAGTCCGCAGGCGCCGCCGTAGGTAAAGCCCTTTTTTGCGGCGGCATAAAGGGTGAAAAGAGCGCCTGCAAAGATTCCAAGAGAGGCATTGAAAACCGTAAAGCTGTGGCACAGCACGGTAAAGGAAAAGGCAAAGGCCAGCAGAGCAATATCGTATCGCTTGGGGCGCATTGCCCGTTTTTTGTCGAAATAACCACGATAGGCAAAGGTAAAGGCAGGATAGGCCACAACTGCCGCCAGCAGAGAGAAAACTCCGCTCATATCCTCGATACCGCTTACCGCTATATAGGCGCCCCGCAGTGCGCTGACCGAAAGGGATAAAAGAACACGGGTGTGCATAAACACGCTTCCGTTTTTTTCCAGAGCGGTAAACACCCAATAAAGATATACTGCGCAGAAGAGGGACAAAATAATGCAGGAATCAAAAAAGGAGGCAACCAAAAGCCCAAAAAAGGCATACCTCCTGCCCTTTTGAGGCAGAGCGCACAGAAAGGCGCAGCCGAAGGGCATTACTCCCGCCGCCAGCGGTGCCACTCCCAAAAGAAAGGCCACAATACCGTAAAGCCAGCGGCGGTTGATGATTTTTGTTTTTTGCTTTCTGATGATTTCCATTTTTCCACATTCCGTTTCTTTGTTTTTGGAAAACCATTATAGCCCGAAAGGTCGGTTTTCTTTGTCGAAGGGGATGTGGATTTTTTAAGAGGTTTTACAAGATTTCTGTATTGTTTGCATTAGATTGGATTCATTTGAAACAAATTTAAGCTTTTAGTATCAATCAACTGATTTATAGCGATTAATGTCTGATTATTTTCCCGATTGAGATTCCACCAAAGGGCACCCCGCAAGCCCCTTTCCGCCATAATCTTAAGTCTTGCCGAAACCGAGCGCACGTCCTCAAACCATACACGGTGTGCAACATTTTCGAGGGTATAGTCGAAATAGGGCGCCTGCGCGGTCTCATCGTAAAAAATCTCGGCACCGTAGCTTGCCGCCAACGAAAAGGCCTCCTTTGTGGAAACCGACGGAGCACGGGAAACGCCCTGCACGTAGGGTAAGGTAAAATCATATCCGTAATTGGAGATGCCCAGCAGGAGCTTATCGGCGGGGATACGTGTCAGGGCATAATCCACCACCTCCGCCACCGGCTTGATAGGTGAAACCGCCATAGGCGGACCGTAGGTATAGCCCCATTCATAGGTCATAAGCAAAAGGGCATCGGCCGCCTCACCCAAAAGGGCGTAATCGTGCCCCTCGTAAAGGGCGCCCTGCTGGTCATCGGAGGTTTTTGGTGCCAGAGCGGTCATCACTCCGTAGCCGTATTGATGAAGCCGATCACGGCAATAGGCAACAAAATCGGCATAGCTTTTTGCATTTTCTCTGCCCAAAAATTCAAAATCCACGTCCAGCGAGGTATATCCCTTTGCCTGCATATTGGCGATAATGTTATCCAGCAAAGTCCTCTGCTTCTCCGGGGATGCAAAAAGCTCCGAGGCAAGAGTGACCGAAAAAACATCACCCTCGGTAAGGGTGGAAATATGCATAACCGCCTCGGTGCCGTAATCCCGTGCGGCGGAAAGCATAGCACTGTCGTCGGGGGCAATCAGAGTGCCGTCGGAACGAAATCCGTAGGTAAAGGGCATAAGAGCACCCATAAAGGGAAGGTAACGGCGCAAAAGATTATTTCCTATAAAGGGATAGGCATAGCCGCCGGTGGCATATTCTCCCAGCATCTCCCTTTGGGTTTTTATATACAAGGTCTGGCCGGGCAGGATGATATTCTGTCCGTTGAGAAAAAGATTTTCACGGAAAATGTCGTTGGTGGTCACACTGTATTTTTCGGCAATGGAAAAAACCGTTTCCCCCGCCGAAACGGTGTGCTCCAAGGTGGGAAAAACCAAAGCCACCGGCTGTCCCACGGGAAGGCGGAGCGGGTCGGCAATATCGTTGTTGAAGGCAAGCACCGACGGGTCCAGCCCGTATCTTGCGGCGATGGAATAAAGGGTTTCCCCCGAGGTGACTGTATGTATGAGCATTTACTTCCCCTTTTCTGCTGAAAATACTTGAATTTCTCTTGATTTTCAGGCGGTAGTGTGGTATGATATTTTAATAATTTATGCCGTTTGGCAATAATCAAAGGTAGAATGGATTTTATGAGCGATATCAGAAATACAATATGCAAAACCGTAAGCGATTATGCGGCCCAAAAGGGGATTGAGCTTTCACCCGAAACGGTGGAAACCTTTTTGGAAACTCCTGCCGACACCAAGATGGGCGACCTTGCTCTTCCCTGCTTTAAGCTTTCCAAGCTTTTGAGGAGTGCTCCCGCCGCCATCTCCGCCGATTTGGCAAAGGCCTTGGAGGGTGCAGAGGGCGCAGACAGAATTGAAGCCGTTGGCCCCTACCTTAATTTCTTCTTCGGTAACGATAAATATATTGCCGACCTTGAAGCCCTTTTAAAGGATGAATACGAGGAGGTACAGAGCTACGGCAAGGGTAAAACCATGGCGTTGGACTTCTCCTCTCCCAACATTGCAAAGCGCTTCCATTTAGGTCACCTCGGCACCACCGTTATCGGTAACGCCGTGCGCAATATTTATAAATTCTGCGGCTACAAAACCGTGGCAATAAACTATCTCGGCGACTGGGGCACCCAGAACGGCAAGCAGATTGTGGCATTTAAGAAATGGTCCTCCCGTGAGCAGCTGGAAAAAGAAGGCATAAAGGAGCTTGAGCGTATTTATGTTCTTTTCGGCAAGGAAGCGGAAAAGGATCCCTCTCTCAACGATGAAGCCCGTGCCGCCTTCCGTGAGCTGGAAAACGGCAACGAGGAATATCTTGCTATCTGGCAGCTTTTCAAGGATATTTCTCTCCGTGAATATACTCAGACCTACAACCGTCTGGGCATAGAATTTGATGTTTGGGACGGCGAAAGCCACTATACCGACAAAATGCCTGCCATTGTGGACGAGCTCCGTGAAAAAGGTCTGCTTAAAATCGATGACGGCGCATCCATTGTTGATCTTTCGGAATGGAATATGCCCCCCGCACTTATTCTCAAGCGTGACGGCTCCACTCTTTATCCCACCCGTGATATTGCCGCCGCCAATTACAGATACAATACCTACGATTTTGATATTTGTGCCTACGTCACCAGCGCAGGTCAGAGCTTGCACTTCGCCCAGTGGTTTAAGGTTACCGAAATGATGGGCAGAGAATGGGCAAGCGGTCTTGTTCACATTCCTTACGGCACAATGAGCTTCGGCGGCGAAAAGCTTGCATCGCGTACCGGCAACATTATACTTCTTAACGACGTTTTTGATGAAGCCGT
>JAZSDB010000114.1:0-5151 GCA_045530975.1 Eubacteriales bacterium | reverse complement strand
CTATTTTTGTTTTCTTTTTCGATCTGAACATATATCTGTCTTACCTTTGTATCTGTTATTTTGTAATTATAACACATCAAGCTTGAATATTCAATAAAAATATTTAAAACAAAAAAGCGGTCAGGCGACCGCTTTTTATATTTGCTTTTTGTGTTTAGTTAACCCTTTCCCATTTAAGGATATAGGAATCCTTGCAGGTCAGCTTAACGGTTTCTCCCTCGTTGAGCAAAAGCATTTCCTCCTGCTCGTAGGCCTTTGCCTTATACATTTTTCCGTCGTCGGATATAAGGTAAATGTAGGTGTCGCCCTGATAATCGATATACTTTACAGAGGCAACGGTGATGGTGATTTCCTCTGTATTATCAGTGGGCTGCTCCTCCTGCTCGCTGTCTATTCCGAGAAGCTCCTTATATTTTGCGATACATTCCGCCTGAGTGGGTGCAGTGGTCACAATATTGTACTGCTGTACGTTTACCGCCGCATAGAGCTTAACCAATCCGCCCGAATCCTTCAAAACCATTATGTAGGTGGGGTTGCCGTCGATATTGATAAGAGAGGGGAAGGAGGCCTGATAGCTCTTTTCCTGAACCTCGCCCTCGGCGGCGGCCATTGCCGATTTTTCGTCGGCACCCGCTATTTCGTAATAACGGCTTTCGCCGGTTCTTTCGTTGGCAAGCAGGAAGCCGATATTGGAGCTGTCACCGTTTACGGAGGTAATGCCGGTATAAATCCAGATGTCGCCGTCCTTGGAAACATAACCGTAATCTATTCCGGGAGCGGCATCGTTTTCGTCATCCTCCTCTGCCACGTAGGTGGTTACCTGCTTACAGCCCTTCTTTGCGAAAAGACTGTTCATATAACCGTTTTGGAACATTCCGTGCCAGTTGTACTGCTCGCAGATAAGGTCGCCCTCGAAAACAACATCTATCCATTGGGGAACATCCTTAAGGTCATATTTTACGGTTTCGCCGGTAATGGGGTTAAGGGAAACACAGCCGCTGACGGTTTTTCCGCCGAAAAGGGCTACCTTGTATTCAACAATGGATGCCACATAATAGGGATTGCCCTCTTCGTCTATTTCAAAGTGGAGGTTATCCATCATCAATGTGGGGTATTTGGTCCATAAATATCTTTGAGCATTCTGCATAAAGTATGCCGAGGGCACGTATTTCATACCTTCGGATTTGCAGAAGGATGCCGACATGGAAACGGGGTCAACGGTAACATATCCGCCAATACCGCTATCCTTATTGTTAATCCATTTAAAGAAGCCGGCATATTCCAGAGGCGCTACCTTAATGGGCTTGCCCTGCAAATCTATCTGTGTGTAATAATCAGAAACATTGAACTGGCTTACCACCTCGGAAAGAGAGCCGATTTCTCTGTCGCCCAGCATACGTGCCGATGCGGTATCCATAAGCGCAATGGAATCGGTACCCACAGATTCGGCAAGGTCGGTCTGGAAATCGGAGGTTTTAACGGTAATAATGCCTGAATAACGGGAGGCATTGAATATTGTACTGCCTGCAATGGAAAGCAGTACGATAATTACCGAAAACACAACGGGAATGATATAGAGCTTTGCATCGCTTTTGAGCTTAACGTCCACGGTTTTCCTTTTGGTTTTTGCATTAACCGATTTCAGAGTTTCAATAAAGCCCTGCCTTCCGTCTGCCGCACGGGAAACAAAAACAAATAAGTAAATGGCAAGGTTAATCAATATCCAAAAGCCGATATTGTGCAGATTGATGGCGGGGCAGGCCACAAAGAAGATTACCGCCAGAAAGACCAGCGCGGCAATTGCACCCATTATGTATGCGTATACCTTTTCTTTTTTCATAACTTCCTCACATTACAGGTTTATATACTTCAGCTGAACTCTGTGCTTAAGCGAGCAAAGAACCTCGTAATTGATGGTTCCCAAGGCGGAGGCCAGCTTGTCTATATCCTCTGCTTTTTCAAAAATTATTGCCTTGTCACCTACATTGCAGGGCCATTGAAGTCCTATATCGGCCATGCACATATCCATACAGATTTTTCCCACGGTAGCAAAGAGGCCTCCGTTTATACGGATAAGCTCCCTTCCCGAATAAACTCTGGAAAATCCGTCGGCATAGCCAATGGCGATAACCGCCACACGGGTGTCTTTTTCGGCCTTGTAGGTACAGCCGTAGCTCACGCAGTCACCCTTTTTCAAGCTGTGCACCGCACAAATTCTTGCCGAAAGATTCATAGCAAGGGAAATATTGTTATCCTGTACGTTGGGTGAAGGCATCAATCCGTAGAGGATTATACCGGCACGGACCATATCCAGATGCATTTCGGGGTATCTCAATGTGGCGGCACTGTTACAGCAATGCCTTGTGCCCACATTTATTCCCCTTGATTTCAGACCTTCCAGCAGGGCAGAGAATACTTTAAACTGATTGTCGGTAAAATCCCTGCTGTCGCCGTCGCTGTCGGCAAAATGGGTAAAAATTCCGTCTATGAAAATATTTTCAAGGGAAGCAATCCGCTGTATTTCCTCCACGGCATTGCTTATGTCTGCCTCGGAATGACAGTAAATACCAATACGGGACATACCTGTATCGATTTTAAGATGAACCCTTGCGCCACCCTTTTCCGAGAGGGCCTTTGCATATTCAAAGCTGTCGCAGGCCTGAATAAAGCCACCCTCCCGCAATTCATCTGAGAAGGCAACATCGGTGGGGCCGAGGATAAGAATGCTTTTGTCTATACCTGCTTCCCTCAGCTCCTGTCCCTCGCTCAGGCAGGCCACGGCAAAATCGGTACAGCCGATATCGCTCAAAGCCCTTGCGATGGGAATGGCTCCGTGACCGTAAGCATCGGCCTTGACCACGGCCATAACACGGCTGTTTCCTGTTATGGAATCTATATAATTGTAATTGCGGCGTATGATATCCAGATCAACCCGAGCAGTCACTCTGTTCTTCATAAAGCTCAAGCCCGACAACGGTAAAATCATACCGCCGTCCGCTTTCCTCCGTTCTGATGGAAGTTAATGTCCTTGTATCCTTATCATAATACACCATTATTGTCATTTCGTCAATAGTATACTTGACTCCCTTTTCGGTGGAAACGCCTGCATTTGCATTTCCTCCCACCGCCTTCAATGCCTTTATCAGCGATTCCTGCGCAGGGAAAATTCCCCTTTTCACCTCTCTTGTGAAATCACCGCAGGTGGCGGTATTTGCATCCTCGCCGAAATGCAATACCGTTCCTGCAAGGGCGTGGTTGCCGTCGAAAACAATATCACAGCTGTTTTCCTTTATATCGGCGGTAAATACAGCATCGCTCCCCTCCAGCTTTGCGGTAATTTTCATAGGGAGGCGGATAATGTCCTCCTTTTTTTGGGAATTACAGCAGGAGAGGGAAGCGATACAGCCAAGCAACAATATAAATATCAGGCACTTTTTCATAAATAAGGTCCTTTCCTCATTTAAATTTCCCTTACATTCTTATGCTCCGCAGAAGGAATTATGCCCTTTGGCGCAGGGCTCGTAGAAAATTCCGTCACCGTACAGCTTTACAATGCGGTTGTAAATATAGCTTTGACCGAATAATCCGTAAATATTGCCATTTCTTTCAAAAAGCATTCTCAGCTTGCAGTTATTTCCGATAAAGGTATTGTGGGATATGTCGTTTTTGCTTATTGTCACTATGCTTTTGCCGTACTTCTCCACCCATACGGATCTGCCTTCTCCGTCGGAGGAGATATAACCGCTTAGCAGCTCATCTTCATTTACGGTGTATAATCTTGTTAATCTTTTTCCCGAGCCGTCGAAAAGATAGGCATTGCGGTCGAAAACACCTATTATAAAATATTCACTGCCTATCCGTGTGAGGGAGGCATCGGTGATGCTTTTTCCCCCAAGGCAGTGGCAGTAATTTGTATTGCCGAAGCGGGTATCCAGCTCGATATAACCGTTTTCGATAAAATCATCGGAAAGAAAATAAAGCCGATTGCAGCTGCAATTTACATCCAATGCGGTAAAGCCGCCGCAGAATTCATTGCTTCTCAGCATCCGGTAATTACGGATGGTAGGTATTTCATCAACAAATCCGCCGTGAAAATCGTAAATATAAACATAGCTGTTTATACCGTCGGTGGCGAATATGCTTTCATCGTTGATGGCCGCAGAAACAGCAGTCAGGCGGTTATTCAGAATAAAGGCGGAAATAAGGTTTTCATCCATTTTAATCACTCCCTATTCTGCAGTATATTCGCAAATTTACAAAATGTATAATAAGTGCTATTGATTTTTTGTATGTACGGAAATATAATAGATTTAAAGAGATTTAATCGGGTAATACTATGCTTATAACAAACTCTTTATTTGCAGGTGAATTAATGAAAATCAAGCGAATTATACCGGTTTTGCTGGCGCTGGTTATGGGTATGGGATTGGTTTCCTGCACCGACGGCGATAACAGCTCCAAAACTCCTACCGACAATTCAATGAGCTCCCCCGTGGGCACCCCCTCTGCAGACCAAAGCACTCCAAGCGGTACGCCCTCGGATATTCCCGCAAATGTTCCCCAAGCTCCCCTTTCGGTGGTGGTGCTGGGTGATTCCATTGCCCGAGGATACGGCCTTGAAAATGTGGAGGATGAGCGTTTTTCAAAGCTTCTGTCGGAAAAGCTCGCTCCCCACTATTCTTCGGTGGACATTTCCAATTACGGTGTTGACGGCATGACGGGGGAAGAGCTGCTGGCTTTTTTACAAGCCAACCCTCCTGCCGAAATTGCAAAATGCGATTATGTGCTTATAAGCATTGGCGGAAACAATATTCTCGGTCAGCTTTCCTCCCTTGCGGCATTGGAAAACCTTATGAAGGGCATAGACCCGCAGGTGTTGACCGATTATATTCTGTATCTCAATGCCGAAGAAGGCCAAAAGGACAAATTTATCTATGCTGTGGAGGGCGTAAGCACTCTGCTTAAGAGCATCGACAGCGCTTTTCTCAGCGAGGATTTTGCAAAGCTGGCTTCCGATGCCAAGGAAAAGCTTTCGATGGAAATTCCTTCCATTGTTTCCGAGATAAAAAAGCAAAACCCAAATGCGAAAATAATGGTCCAAACGGTTTACAATCCCTATAAAAATATGGTGGTGACATTACCTCACATCCA
>JAZSDB010000082.1:0-2371 GCA_045530975.1 Eubacteriales bacterium | reverse complement strand
TAATACACTACAAATATCAAAAAATCAATATGATTTTTAATATATTTTTCGAGAATTTTAAAAGAGGTTTTTTATTGAAGATATACAGAAACCCACATCGTTGACAAGAGTTTTTCCTTATGGTATATTTTTATTGTTATTTATACGGTTTTGCAGGAGGTTATTATGCCATTATTTATTGTTAATGAAGATATTACAAAAATGAAGGTGGATGCCATCGTTAATGCCGCAAACACTTCTCTTTTGGGCGGCGGCGGAGTTGACGGTGCAATACACGCAGCGGCCGGAAAAAAGCTTTTGGAGGAATGCAGAGCGCTTAACGGCTGTGATGTGGGCATGGCAAAAATCACAAAGGGCTACAAGCTCCCCGCAAAGCAGGTTATTCATACCGTAGGGCCTATATGGAGGGGCGGCAAATACGGAGAACCGGAATTGCTGCAATCCTGTTACCTGCAATCTCTGCGGATCGCCGTGGAAAACGGCATAGAAACCATTGCCTTTCCCCTGATTTCATCGGGGGTCTACGGATACCCCAAGGACAAAGCCCTTGAAGTGGCAATTTCTACCATATCCGATTTTTTGGAAGACCATTATCTCACCGCATACATAGTTATTTACAACAAAAGCGATTACAAAATCGGCACAGAGCTTTTAAATGATATTGCTCTTTTCATTTCCGAAAAGCAGTGCAAGCCCGGGCTCTGCAAAAGGGAAACCGCCTTTGAACGGTGCAAGGGAATGCCTCACTCCTTTGCCACAAGCAAATCCATCGACAGCGCTCCCTGTTATATGGACATGGAATCCTGTATTGAAGTGCCCGAGGAGCTTAACAATAAGATAAAGGAACGTGATGAGGGATTTTCACAAGCTCTCCTGCGGTTGATTGACCAAAAGGGCTTGACCGATGCTCAATGCTACAAAAAGGCAAACATCGACCGAAAGTTGTTTTCAAAAATTCGTTCCACAGCCAATTACCGTCCCAAAAAGAACACGGTGATCGCCTTTGCCATCGCATTGGAGCTTACCTTAAGCGAAACCGAGGATTTGCTGAAAAAGGCGGGATATGCCCTTTCTCACAGCAATGCCACAGACATTATTATAGAATATTTTATCGAAAAGAGGATATACAACATTTTCACCATCAACGAGGTTTTGTTTGCCTTTGACCAAAGCTTGTTGGGCGCATAAATTTGTCGCTTAGCAAGCGACCTGTTCCCTTCTTTGATTTGTTATGATGAAAGCACAACAAAGAAAAGAGAGGATTTAACTATGAAAAACAACAAAACCGAAATCGTATTTATTCTTGACAAAAGCGGCTCTATGCACGGCTTGGAGGCCGACACCGTCGGCGGATTTAATTCCATGCTGGAAAAGCAGAGGGGCGAGGAGGGTGAGTGTCTGGTTACCACCATACTCTTTAATGACAAGACCGAATTCCTGCACGACAGATTGCCCATTGAGGAGATAAAGGAGATAACCTGCAATGAATACCGTGTGGGCGGCTGCACAGCGCTTATCGACGCCATCGGCAGTACCATCACACACATTTCGGGCATTCACAAATATTCCCGCAATGAGGATGTACCCGAAAAGACCATGTTTGTAATTACCACCGACGGTATGGAAAATGCCAGCGTGAAATTTACCTCTGACATGGTCAAAAAAATGATAAACGAAAAGAAGGAATGCGGTTGGGAATTTTTATTTATCGGCGCCAACATCGATGCCGTGAAAACCGCCGCCAATTTCGGAATAGAGAAAAACCGTGCCGTAAATTATCACGCCGACAAAAAGGGTACAAAAACCCTTTACGAAACCGTTGGCAGTGCCGTTCACTGCTTCCGTTGCTGTGAAGCCCCCCTCAGCGATGACTGGAGCGAGGATATAGCAAAGGATTTCAAAAGCAGGCACAAATAATGATTTTTATATTGCAATAACCGAATTCCCGTGATACAATAATGTGTTCGCAAAGGAGGATGCATAATGAAGATATACGATATTTCTCAGGATGTATTCTCCTGCCACATTTACCCCGGCGACCCAAAGCCGAGGAAAGAGGTCCTTTCCGACATCGAAAAAGGCGATTTATACAATCTTTCGGCTTTTTATATGTGCGCCCACAACGGCACCCACATCGATGCGCCCTATCATTTCATTCAATCGGGGGCTGCTGTGGAGCAAATCCCCCTTGAAAAAGTAATCGGATTTGCATACGTGGCTGAATTTGATGGATATATTTATGCAGAAGATGCAAGGCGGATTCTGCAAAAGGCATTAACTGCAAGTAATGAATGCGCCAAACGTATTTTATTAAAGGGTAAATGCACCGTTACCGCCGAGGCCGCCGAGATTTTTGCGCAGGCAGGCATAT
>JAZSDB010000131.1:0-1645 GCA_045530975.1 Eubacteriales bacterium | reverse complement strand
ATTCGGATGCGGCTACAACTCCGATATGACCTCCGCAGCTCCCGCTGCTCACCTTACCGCTGCTATCTGGCACTGGGATGTTTACTACAAGACCGCTATGGAAGCTGCTATGAAGTGCGGCTCTGCCGACAAGTTCGTAGCTACCATGGGTACTCCCGCATACTACGGCGGCTTGAAGGAAAACTTTGTTGACGTATCTCCTCTCAGCGAAAACTGCGCTCCCAACACCGACAAGGCAATCGCAGCTGTTCGCAAGCTTATCATTGACGGCGAATGGGATGTATTCTCCGGCGTGAAGCTCTCCATCGATGCTGACGGTAATGTTCAGAAGGCAAATGCAGACCTCGTTGACAACAACGGTACAGTCATCGTTGCCGCAGGCGGCGCTTCTGTTGCAGACGGCGTTATTACCGGCACCATGAACTACTTTGTTGCAGGTGTAGTAGAAGCATAATTTGCAAATTTATACGGGCCGGCCGGCTTGATTCGACCGGCCCTATTCTCTTTTTTCAATACAGAAAAGGGCGGATTTATACAAACCCATCCTTTTGTATATTGAAGCTCCAACAAAACCTGAAAGGAGGGTGTTTTTATGGCTGAAAATTACGCCATAGAAATGAAGGGTATTACCAAAACCTTTGGCAGTGTTGTTGCCAACAAGGGCATCAACCTGAATGTTAAGGAGGGGGAAATCCTTGCTCTGCTGGGCGAAAACGGCTCCGGCAAAACCACACTTATGAATATGCTTTCGGGCATTTACAAGCCCGACAAGGGAAAGATTTTCATAAACGGCAACGAGGTTTCCATCGATTCTCCCGAGGATGCAAAAAAATACGGTATCGGTATGGTGCACCAGCACTTTAAATTGGTGGACGTTTTTTCTGCCGCCGACAATATATGGATGGGCAAGAAAAAGGCGGGCTTTGTTTTAAACAAAAAACGCTACGAGCACATCAATAAAATCACCCAAACCTTCGGTTTTGACCTGGACCCCAAGAAAAAGGTATACAACATGGCGGTTTCCGAAAAGCAAACCCTTGAAATTATCAAGGTGCTTTATTACGGTGCGAAGATTATCATTCTCGATGAACCCACCGCCGTGCTTACCGTACAGGAAATAGAAAAGCTTTTCGGTGTGCTCCGCCGTATGAAGGAAGAGGGTCACGCCATTATAATCATCACCCACAAGCTCAATGAGGTTATGGATATTTCCGACCGTGTGGCAATTTTGCGCAAGGGTGAATACATCACCACCGTTAACACGGCAGAAACCAACGAGCAGGAGCTTACCGAATGGATGGTTGGCCGCAAGGTGGATTTGAACATCGACCGTCCTCAGGTGGACAAAACCCGTCCCCTTTTGGAGGTGCGCGGTCTTACCATCAACAACGACGAAGGTGCAAAAGCCATCGACAATATAAGCTTTTACATCCGTGGCGGTGAAATTCTCGGTGTTGCGGGCATTGCGGGCTGCGGTCAGAAGGAGCTTTGCGAAGCCATCGCAGGTCTGCGCCCCATAAAAAGCGGTAAAATGATACACAAGGGCGATAATATCGTAGGGCTTTCTCCCAAGGCTATTCTGGAAAAGGGCATTTCCATGTCCTTCATTCCCGAGGACCGCTTGGGCATGGGTCTGGCTCCCTCT
>JAZSDB010000138.1:0-4791 GCA_045530975.1 Eubacteriales bacterium | reverse complement strand
CATAGGTCTTGATTTCATCTGCAGTCAGCTCTTCGCCGTCTTTGGTGATAATGCAGGCCATAATTTCCTCGCCGTATTGCTCATCGGGTACACCGATAACCTGCACGTCCTTTACCTTGGGATGAGTGTATATAAAGTCTTCGATTTCCTTGGGGTAAATGTTTTCGCCGCCGCGGATGATCATATCCTTAATTCTGCCGGTAATCTTGAAATAACCCTCGGGAGTGCGTCTTGCAAGGTCGCCTGTGTGCAGCCAACCGTTTTTGTCAATGGCCAGTGCGGTTGCCTGAGGCATTTTGTAATAGCCCTTCATAATGTTGTAGCCCCTTGCCACAAATTCGCCGTCCACATTGTCGGGAAGCTCTTTGCCGGTTTCGGGATCCACAATTTTGCACTCTACACCGAACATAGCTCCGCCAACGGTATTTACACGGGCATCCAAGCTGTCGGTGGTCAAGCTCATCGTGCATCCGGGAGATGCTTCAGTCTGACCGTAAACTATGGTAATTTCGGTCATATTCATCTTGTCAACCACATCCTGCATAACCTTTACGGGACAGGGAGAGCCGGCCATAATACCGGTACGCATGTGGGAAAAATCGGTCTTTTCGAAATTCTCGTTTTCCAAAAGAGCAATAAACATTGTGGGCACGCCGTGGAAGCAGGTAATCTTTTCACGGTTAATGCAATCCAGTGCTCGCTTGGGTGAGAAGTAGGAGAGGGGCGACATGGTAACACCGTGGGTAACCGATGCTGTCATTGCCAGAACCATGCCGAAGCAGTGGAACATAGGTACCTGAATCATCATTCTGTCGGCACTGGAAAGGTCCATACCGTCACCGATGTTCTTGCCGTTGTTTACCACGTTGTAGTGGGTGAGCATAACCCCTTTGGGGAATCCGGTGGTGCCGGAGGTATACTGCATATTGCAAACATCGTGCTTGCTTATAAGAGAAGCTCTGCGATAAACCTCCTCGATGGGGGTTGAATCCGCAAACTTCAATGCCTGCTCCCAGGTCAGACAGCCGGACTGCTCGCTCTGTATGGTAATAACATTGCGAAGGAAGGGAAGACGCTTTGTGTAAAGGGGCTTGCCTGCCTCGTGACTGTTCAGCTCGGGACAAAGCTCGTGAATGATAGCATTGTAATCGCTGTCCTTGTAGCCGTCACACATAATTAAGGTATGTGTATCGGACTGACGGAGCAAATATTCTATTTCATAAATTTTATATGCAGTGTTAACGGTAACCAATACCGCACCTATTTTTGTGGTTGCCCAGAAAGAAATGTACCACTGGGGCAGGTTGGTGGACCAAACCGCAACGTGGTCGCCGCGCTTAACTCCCAAGGAAATAAGTGCACGGGCAAATCTATCCACATCATCACGGAACTGGGGATAGGTACGGGTGTAATCGCATTCGGTAAAGCGGAAGGCGTACTGATCGGGAAATGCCTCACAAACTCTGTCCAGAACCTGCGGGAAGGTCAGGTCGATAAGCATATTCTTTTGCCAGATGTATTTGCCGTTGCCTCTCAGGTCGCTTATCAGCATATCACCGTGATGTGCAACTCCTGCAAGGCCGTTCATATAGTTTACATAATTAGGGAAGATTATGCCTGCGTCCTGCAAATAGGGAGCCCAACGCTTAACCCATTCAAGAGAAAAATAGCCCTCAAAGTTGATGGAATTAAGTGCATTTACAGCATCCTCAATGGGCATATCTCCTTCGCCCATCAGCTTGTAAACTATATTGCCGTTTTCCTCAATACTGTCCTTGATGTGAACGTGAGAAATATACATACCAAGGTTTTGTACGGTGGTTTCGGGACTTTCCTTTGCAAAACGGTAGGGGTGATGTATATCCCAGAGTGCGCCTATGCTGTCGCTGTGAATTCTGTCCAGCACACCCTTCAGTCTTGCGGTATCGCAGTAAACACCGTTTGTTTCCACAATCAGTGTAATGCCTGCCTCTTCGGCAAAGGGAATAATTTCGGTAAGCTGACGTACAACCTCTTCGTCATCGCCCTCGTCAACGGGCTCGGGACCGTCATCACCGAGAACACGTACAAACTTGGCGCCAAGTACCTTGGCAGCGTTGATGTATTCAATAATAATACGCTTGTTTTCCTCTGCCAGCTCCTTGTGCTTAAGACAGCAGTCCGAGCTTATGCAGGAAATGCTCAGCCCCATATCGCTAAGCTTCTTTGCGGTAGCTTCCAGATTTTCGGTTGCAAAGGGCTTGGTGCGGTCGTCGAATATATCAACACCCAAACCTCTCACTTCGATTCCCGAAAAGCCAAGGTCGGTTGCCATGGCACAGATGTCGGAAAAGCCGTAGCCGGGACAAGCTAATGTGGAAAAGGATAATTTCATAATCATGTCTCCTGAAAAAATAAAAACTCTATTTGCGCAAAAAGCAAAATAGAGCTGAGGGTATTTCAATAATTACCAAATGCACGCCAAACAGCACGCTCTCTTGATAACGGCGAGAAACCCGACCGAACCTAATGATAAAATCCTCGGAACGGCAGCTCCGGGGTGAGTTCGCATATCGCAATGCCTACCGTCTCACAGCAACAAACGGCTCTCTGTGAAGCATATAATCGATAGCTTTTTCCCCTTCAAAGCTTTTGCTATTATGAATTATACAACTTTTTTTCGGTATGTCAAGTATTTTTCAATCAATTTCCGATAAGTTATTGAAAAACGGTTTTGTTTGTGGTAAAATAAGGCAAAATATGGGCTTTATAAGCCCGTAAAAAGAAAATAACATTAAAATTTGTTTTCGGAGGAAATCACCATGTCCAAAATGAAGATCGCCATTATCGGTTGCGGTTCCATTGCAAACAACGCTCACATTCCTGCTTATATGGCAAACAATGATGTAGAAATCAAGTATTTCTGCGACATTATCAAGTCCAAGGCAGACGCTGCTGTTGAAAAGTACGGCTGCGGTACCGCTGTTGAAGATTATCATGTTATTCTTAACGATCCCGAAATCGAAGCAGTTTCTGTTTGTACCCCCAACAAGATGCACAGCACCATCACTATCGATTTTCTTAAAGCAGGCAAAAATGTTCTCTGCGAAAAGCCCTCTGCAAGAACCCTTTCCGAAGCTCTTGAAATGCAGAAAGCTCAGCACGAAACCGGCAAGGTTCTCAATATCGGCGTTGTAAACCGTTTCAATGCTGCTGTTAACAAGGTTCGTGAACTTATTCAGGCAGGCGAGCTTGGTGAAGTTTACCATGTATATGTAAGCTTCCGTGCTCACCGCTCCATTCCCGGTCTCGGCGGCGCATTTACCGATAAATCCATCGCAGGCGGCGGCGTTCTTATCGACTGGGGTGTTCACTACCTCGATATCGTTATGTACTGTACCGATGATCCTAAGCCCCTCACCGTTTCTGCAAAGGCGTTCTCCAAGCTTGGCGTTGATATGCCCAACTATGTTTATAACGGAATGTGGTCTGAAGAAACCAAGGATCTCAACGGTACCTATGATGTAGATGACTTCGTTACCGGCTTTGTTCGTACCGAAGGCCCCACCATCACCTTCAACGGCGCATGGGCACAGAACATCGGCATTTCCGAAACCTATATAGACTTCCTCGGTACAAAGGCAGGTATCCGTCTTAACTACGGCGGCGACTTCACTATGTACACCACCTCTTGCGATACCCTTATCGACTTCAAGCCCAAGTATAAGGACAACGCAATGTTCCAGAACGAAATCGATTCCTTCATTAACTGCATTAAGTCCGGCGAAAAGCTTCCTTCTCATATCGACAAGGCAATCATTACCGCTACCATGATGCAGGCAATGTACGATTCCTCCGAGCAGGGCAAGGAAATCGTTCTCGCATAAGTTCTTCCGCGAAATACAAAACGGTGTCCCGTGTGGGCACCGTTTTTTCTCTTTTGACGAAAAAAACACAGTCGGTGCGCTTGATTTTGTTATTTGTTATCTTGATTTTTTAAGGATATGGTACTAAAATATAGTAAAATGATGAAAAAGTACTTTCATATTCTTACGAAGGGGAGGTATTCTATGAAGAGTAATAAAAAAATGTCCACCGAGGTGCTGGTTTTCGGTGCTGTTTTGACTGCGCTGGTTGTTGTGCTTCAGCTTTTGGGCTCATTTATCCATTTCGGAATGTTTTCCATTTGTCTGGTTCTCATTCCTGTGGTTATCGGTGCAGCTGTCTGCGGAACTGCTGTAGCTTCCTGGTTGGGTGCGGTTTTCGGAATTACCGTTTTGTTAAGCGGTGATGCGGCTGCATTTCTTGCAATAAATGTGGGAGGAACCATCGCTACCGTAATGCTGAAGGGTATTGCCTGCGGCTTCGCGGCAGGTGTGGTTTATAATCTGCTTGCCAAGTATAATCGCTATGTTGCGGTGATCTGCGCAGCAATTGCTTGCCCCCTTGTGAATACAGGTGTATTCGTTTTGGGTTGCTTTGCTTTCTTTATGGATACAATAACAATTTGGGCAGGCGGAAGCAATGCGGGTGCATTTATCATAACAGGCCTTGTGGGCTTTAACTTCCTTTTTGAACTGGGAACAAATATGATACTCAGCCCCATTGTGGTAAGATTGCTCAATCTTCGTAAAAAAGCATAAAAAGAAAAGGGAAACGGGCTGAGCTCGTTTCCTGTTTTTTGTGTAAAATATATAAATTAATTTTGTGATAAAAAGATAAAAAATGGTTCAAAACCCCTTGACAACAGTATGTATTTGTGTTAAACTTGCATTTGCCGCATGTATGGGGTTTTTGAAGTTGCGTCTGCAC
>JAZSDB010000070.1:0-3937 GCA_045530975.1 Eubacteriales bacterium | reverse complement strand
TCTATACCTATGAATACGATAAAAACAACCAATTAATCAAAGAAACCAAAACAGCCCCCGATTATACCACCTCTACCCAATACGAATACAACGAAAAGGGCGAGCTTGTGAAAAAGACCGACACCCTTTCGGACGGTAATGTAGAAACCTACACCTATACCTATACCTACAATGAAGACGGCTTATTGGTGCAAACCGATGAAACAGTATCCGGCCCTTATGATTATTATTCCGACACCGAAACAACCAAGCACACCTATGACGAAAACGGTAATATAATAAAGACAGTTATAACAACCTTTGATTTGGACACCCGCACACACAGCTATGTTTACGACGATGAAAACCTTCTAACCGAGCACACCGAGCTTTTCGAAAGCAGATCTTCATCCTCCTATACTACGGTAGAAAAATTCCAATACGACAGAAAAGGTCAGAAAATCGCCCATGAATTTATCGACGATGACGGCACCTCGGTAATTGAACGCTACACCTACAACCAAAAAGGTCTTTTAACTCGTTCAAGCGTAAACAATTACGGAACCACCTTCTCGACCAATTACAGCTACGACGAATTCGGTTGCCTGATAAAAGAAATCGAAAAGCCCGATAACATTACCACAGTTTATTCAGATTACAGAATTTTTTACTGTCCCGACAACAAATAAAGGAGCAATTATGGATTTTTTCCAATTGGCAGAAAGCCGTTATTCGGTACGCAAATTTAAAGAAGAGCCCTTAAAGCAATGTGAAATCGATAAAATCTTAAAGGCGGCACACCTTGCTCCCACCGGATGCAATTACCAGCCCCAAAGGATTTTGGTAATTAAAAGCGAGGAAGCGATAGAAAAGCTTAAAAGCTGCACCAAATGTCATTTCGGCACCAAAACCGCATTCCTCGTTTGCTACAACAAGGACGAATGCTGGACCCGCAAGTATGACGGAAAAACCTGCGGCGTTGCCGACGCCTGCATTGTTACCACCCACATGATGCTGGCCGCCTTTGAAATGGGCATCGGCTCTACCTGGGTTATGCATTTCGACCCCAATGCAATGAAAAAGGAATTTAACATTCCCGAAAACATATCTCCCGTGGCCCTTCTGGTTATGGGATATCCTGCCGAGGATGCGGCACCGATGAATTTGCATTTTCAGCAACGTCCCTTAGAGGAGGTTGTGGTTTACGATAAGTTCCAATAAAAGCAAAATCTCCTATCAAGCCGATAGGAGATTTTTTCTATTTCAGAGGTATTTCAATAATATATTTGCCCGAAATAAAATCGAAGGGGAATTGAGCTTTTTCTCCATTGATTGTAAGCTCTTTATATTTTTCCGATGCGGAAATATTTAAAAAGGCATCGTGACTACCCTTATTAATGGTTACATAGGCAT
This sequence comes from Eubacteriales bacterium, assembly GCA_045530975.1. Taxonomy (GTDB): domain Bacteria; phylum Bacillota; class Clostridia; order Oscillospirales; family CAG-382; genus Coliplasma. The sequence goes on along the minus strand of JAZSDB010000070.1, from coordinate 2,545 downwards.
TGAAGGCGATGAGCGGCTTTGCGGACAGCAGCTTTCCTCTGCTGAATTTCAGTCCCAACACGTATTCCAGCATAATACGGTAAAACCAGGATGCGGCGCCCGTGTACCAGCTCCATCCGCCCCTGCCCATATAATTTGCTCCGTAAACATCTGCCGAAAGAACATAGGGCTCCTTTTGATATTGCTTGGCAAGTCCTTGATTACGGCAACGGAATGCAGGGTTGGCGCAATTTAAAATCTTAAGCGCTTCATCATTCATCCCTGTCTTAATACAGCCCAGTGCACCCCAAAGAGCACCGTGGGTATATTGGCCTCCGTTTTCACGGATTCCTGCCACATATCCCCTTATATAACCAACCGGTGTAGTGCCCTTATCAAAAGGAGGCGAGAACAGCTTAAACACCAGATTTTCACTGTCATAAAGCTGTGCAAAGGCCTTTTTCAAGGCCGCTCGGGAGCGTTCCTTATTCATACCTATTATGGCAGAAAAGGCCTGAGAAAGAATATCTATTTCACATTCTCCGCAGCCCTCCACACCCAAAACAGTTCCGTCATCGCAGATGGCACGGGCATAGCGGTCGCCGAAAAATGCTTTTTCCTCCAGAGCGGACATAAGCACCTTTATTCTTTCGGTAAGCGTTTTCTCGGCAGTATGGTCATTCATTGCTTTTACAACGGGAAGAAAAGATTTTGCCACCGCTACATAAAGCATTGTGGTGAAAACACTTTCTCCCTCACCCCTTTCGCCCACCTTTGAAAAGGCGTCGTTCCAATCACAGCTACCCATAAGCAAAAGCTTGTTTTTGCCCATTTTATAACCATATTCAAGGGCTTTTATACAATGCTCGTAAACAGTGCCCTTTATCCCGGTTAAGCGCGGCTCCTCATATCTTTCGCTTTTCGCACCCAACGGAGGCGAGGTGATATAATTAACCTCTGTATGCAGCAGGGTTTCATCATCGGTTTTTTCTATATAATCCGCCACTACAAAGGGCAGATAAAGCATATCGTCGGAGCATTTGCTTTTTATCCCTCGGTTAACTCTGCCGTAATGACGAGTATGCCACCAATGCATTACACTGCCGTCATCATATTGATGTGCACAACAGCGAATGAGATGCTGCCGTACCTTTTTGGGCTGTGAATAGACAAGAGTAAGGCAGTCCTGAAGCTGGTCACGGAAGCCGTAAGCACCGCCGCTTTGATAAAAGGAGCCACGGGCATAGAATCTGCAGGCCGCCACCTGATAGGGCACAAAGCAATTCAGTATGGCATCGGTTTCGGGTTGATCAGAAGAAACAACGATAGAGGGCACCATATCGGAAGCAAAGCTCTCGGCCTCTTGGATACAATTTTTAAAGAACCCTGAATTGACCTCCGATGCTGTTTTTACGGCACCTCCGTAGGTGGCCGCAGAGCCGAGGAAGAACAGAACCTCTCTGCTGTTTCCCTTAAGGGAGCATTCCTCTATCTCTACACTACCCTTAACAGCACCTGCAAAGCCGTGACCCTCTGGGTAGGTTATGCCCAAGGGATTTCTGAACATCAGGCAGGCGCTTTCGGAGGTGGAAAACTCCAGCACCTCTATTCCCTTTTGAGGCAAAATACTATCCCCCATAACGGGACGGAGTGCAAAAAGAGTTTCGTATATCTCTTTGTCATATTCTACCTTAATCAATTTCACGGGAAATTTCGGGTGAACGGTTACCGTAAGATGATAACCGTTACCCTCTACCGTGCCGTAATATTCGGCTTTGCCCATTTTATAAACAACCCTATGGGACATAGCGCAGAGGTCGTACCTTCTGCCGTTGGCAAGTGCAAAAATCCTTTCGCCGTCATCCAATGTGGCCACGTCGCCGCAGAATGAGCACAGACGTCGCTCACGGGAATTATCGAAGAAGGTATATCCCAAGCTGTTATGAGTGAGCACTGTGGAAAATCGGTGCCCCGTAAGGATGTGAGAATAGGGGGACACGGGACTTCGGCTTTTATCCACCGTAAAGCTACGGTTGTAAAAATATCCTTGGGAGGACTCTATTGCGCCCTGAGGCAAAGCCGAGGGCAATATTGTTTCGGGAGAAGTAATAATGTCAAAGGTCGTTGCCTCTTTTTTCTTTTCATCTTCACGTCCGTTGCTGTACAGGCAAAACTCGGCACGGTTTACAAGCGCATTTATCAAATCCGCCGTCAGCTCATCCTCACGCAGGATGAAAATGCCCTTATTCTTGCCCAGATATTTGGCGCAGCCCAGCTTTTTACATACATTGTAAACCGACCTTTCCACCGGTCGGCTGTATAAATCCTCATCGGACACAATAAAAATCAGCTCGCAGTTCACAAAGCCCTCTCTCAGTGATGAAAAGCTGTTCAATATTTCTCCCGTTCGGTTTTGAGCCACTCTGTCGGCAAAGACAAGAGCGATGGGATAATCGCCCGAAATACCCTTGCTCCACAGATTGTCTATATGACAGGGAGAGAAGCTCTCAACCACCGCCACCGATTTGTTGTAAAGGAGGGACGACAGCATTTTGCTTTGAATATC
>JAZSDB010000124.1:0-4415 GCA_045530975.1 Eubacteriales bacterium | reverse complement strand
AAAAACTCTCTTCAAGGAGAGTTTTTTGTTTGGCGTATTTTTATAAAAAATAAAACATCCTTTACCTAAAAGGCAAAGGATGTTTTTCTGGGGTGGCTGGCCGGGTTCGAACCGGCGACCCCCAGGGCCACAACCTGGTACTCTAACCAGCTGAGCTACAGCCACCATAATGGCGCGCCTTAAGGGACTCGAACCCCTGACCTACTGCTTAGAAGGCAGTTGCTCTATCCAGCTGAGCTAAAGGCGCATTCCGGTTTTGCGCAAATATGCGCTGAAATATTCGTTTGGAGCGGGTGACGGGAATCGGACCCGCGCGACCAGCTTGGAAGGCTGGGATTCTACCATTGAACTACACCCGCATATTATTAAGGCGACGGCGGGCGTCGCCTTAAACTATCTTTAGGCTAAACCATTAAGAAGCTTGGTGTACTGGCTCTTTTTGCGAGCTGCATTGTTCTTGTGGAGAATACCCTTAGAAACAGCTCTGTCAACCATGCCAACTGCTTCGATGTAAGTCTGCTCGGCGAGTTCTTTGTTGCCGGCTTCGATAGCAGCCTTATACTTCTTTACGGAAGTCTTCATAGCGGATTTAAACATTTTGTTCTGGAGCGTCTTAACCTTTGTAACCTTAACACGCTTTTTAGCAGATTTAATGTTAGGCATGCACTTGCACCTCCTTTGTATTTTGGAACCATTTGATGATAACATACTTTTTTCAAGAATGCAATAGGTTAAAGCAAAAAAATCAATATTTTTTTCTTTTTTGGGAAAAGTATTGGCAAATGCATCTTTTATGGAGGTCTATTTGTGGTAAAACGTACAGATTTGGCTCTTGAAGTTCACGAAATGAGGGGCCGGCAATCGGGTATAACGGTCAATGAGAGCCACAGAGCGGGAATAAAAATAACAAATGCTTATGTTTCGGAGGGCGAGGGCGAAAGACTCTCGGGCAAAAGGGCAGGGGAATACATCACTCTGGAGGTAGGCAGAGTGTGGCAAATGGAGCGGTCACGTCTGGAAGAAATCGCTTCGGTCATTGCAGAGGAGATAAAAAAGCTGTTGCCTTCCGGCCAAGGGGGATATCTGGTGGCGGGCTTGGGCAACCGTTCCGTTACTCCCGATGCGGTGGGACCGCTTGCGGTGAAAGAAATTTTGGTCACACGGCATTTGGAGGATGCTTATCCCCAATTATACAAAAGCGCCGAATTCAGCTCTGTGGCAGCCATTGCTCCCGGAGTTTTGGGTCAAACCGGAATAGAATCGGCAGAAATCATTAAGGGACTGTGCCAAAAAATACGGCCCCGATGTCTTATTCTTATCGATTCCTTGGCATCACGGCGGCTTTCACGTCTTGCCACTACTGTTCAGATATCCAACAGAGGAATTAATCCCGGAGGCGGAGTTTCCAATAAAAGGATGGCCATAGATTTGGAAACGGTGGGTGTACCCGTGATTTCGCTGGGTGTGCCTACGGTGGTTGATGCGGCTACTCTTGCCTATGATATTTTAGAGGAATATGGCGGCTTGGATATGCAGATTGCAGATACGGTTATGGAAAGAATAATGGAAAGCGACAGCAGGGAAATGTTTGTCACACCGAAAGACAATGATATTATTACGGCACGCACCGCCAAGCTCATTGCGATGGCAATAAATATGGCGTTGCACAAAATGACAGCGGAGGAATTGAGGGAATTTTCGGATTAAGGTTCTATTTTCCTTGTCACGTTCATATATATAAAACAAGGATGTGATAAATATGAGAAGATTAACCAACACACAAAGACAAGCAATAATGAAATGGACCTGCCTGGTCCTTTCGGCGGCACTTTTTATAGGCACCTTTTTTGCTTTGCCCCGCATACTCTCGCTTTTGCCCTATTTTTCTGCAAGGGATTTAGGTCGAATTTTCAATAAGGGGCAGGGGGACCAAGCTCTGCCCGCCTTTGCCATCACCGCAGGAGATTATGATTTTTCTTATCCCGAGGATGCATCGGGAGAGTATGCTGTCGAGGATGAGGAGAGCATTCCTTCCGTGTTTCCGGATGAAGATTCGCTGTATGTCTTTTCAGACAATCTTTGCTGGTATGAAATGGGCGAGCAGGCGGATTTGCATATAATAAACCGTACCGATTATAAGGTGGATCTGAAGGGCTTTCTGGAAAGAAAGTATCCGATAAAAGTACAAGCCATTGACGACAATCCACTGGTTCTGATTGTGCATACCCATGGCAGCGAAAGCTATCTGCCTGCGGGGCAAAATTTTTATTCTCCCGATGAAACCTTCCGTTCCTTGAAGGAGGAGGAAACGGTGGTACATATCGGCGAGGTTTTGGCGCAGGAATTGGAAAAGCGGGGGATAAAGGCGGTCCACGACAAAACAATGTATGACCAAACCGATTTCAACCGCTCCTACAATTATTCCCGTGCGGGCATAAAGAAAGCATTGGAGGAAAATCCTTCCATTAAATATATAATAGACCTGCACCGAGATTCGGTTTTCGATTCCTCGGGGAAAAATATAAAGCCGGTTACAAGCTTGAACGGCAAGGATTGCGCTCAGCTGATGCTGGTGGTGGGTACCGACAAGGCGGGCGCCGAGCATCCTTATTGGCGGGACAATCTCACCTTTGCCACCCATCTTCAAAGCAAGCTGAATTCCGCTTATCCTACCTTGGCACGCCCCGTCAATCTTCGTACCTCGGCCTTTAATCAGGCGCTGTCAAAGGGCAGTATTTTACTGGAGGTCGGCTCCTGCGGAAACACCATCGAGGAGGCGGAGAATGCCATAAAGCTATTTGCTGAAAGCTATTGTGAAATTATAAAGGAAAATGCTCAATAAGGGGCTCTTGCGGGCCTCTTTTTTGTATTTTGAGCTTAAGAGGGAGGAGAAAACTGTAAAGAATTCATAAAATCATTGACATGAGATGAGTTTTTTTGTATAATATCAATACTTTGTATAATAAAAAAGGAGAAAATAGACGTGAAAAGATTTCTTGCGATGGCACTTGCTTTTGTTTTGGTTTTTGCAACAGTGCCTTTTTCATTGCTGATTTCCGCATCCGAGCTTCAGAATGAAATTATCGGATTGATGGGTGCGGCACCTCCCTCCTCCGCAACAACAACAACAATTACCTCCGACGGATATGTGCCCGGCGGAAGTGTTACAGTTGTGTTTAATGTTGAATCCAATCTTGCCGAGGGCATTATGGCCTATCAGGCAAATAAGGTTGTGTTCGATACCGATATTCTTACAGTTACCAATAATACAACCACCATGGGTGCCTTGAACTGTATTACCGACGCCCCCGGTAATGAGTGGTATTCCGAAAATACCAGCGTGATCAACGAAGACGGAACTATTACTCTTGCAGCTCTCGGCGGTGTTGCAGAGGAAGATCAGATCCTTGTTCCCGGTAAGGTTCTTCAGTTCACCCTTACCTTTGATGTTAAGGAAGGAACCACCGGCGATATTGCTATTTACATTCCTCACTCTGCTGTAAGTGCTGTTTCTGCAACCTCTTCTGCGAAACAGTCCTGCTACGGTGCATACGTTATCATTTCCGAAAAAGAAGGCGGAAGCGGTGATGATGTAACCTCCGATGATGTTACTTCCGATGATGTAACCTCCGATGAGCCCGTGGACAGCTTTGATCCCGATGATTTTATCGAAGATGACAGCGAACCCACCGATGAAGAAACCTCGGCTATGGGTACTCCTGTTACAAGTCCTCTCTTCAAGGTGAAGATTTTTGCCGACGATTACGTGGACGGTCAGGACCTTACCGTTAAGGTTACTGTTTACAATATTCCCGCAGACGGTCTTGTGGCGGTTCAGATGACAAAATTCGTATACGATACCGAAAAGCTTGTGCTGAACAATGAAATGCTCGCAAGCGGTGCTTTGGATTGTATTTCTACCTGCCCCGGTTCCGAATGGCACGGAGATAACTTCTCCAAGATCAATGACGACGGTTCTGTCACCCTTTCCGCTATGGGTGGCTTGATAGATCCCGAACAGCTTCTTTTTAATGACGGCGGATTGGTATTTACACTGAATTTCACCGTTGTTGACGATGTTGAAGGCGATCTTGCCTTTTATGTAGCTGATACTTATATTAACGATAAGGGCAAAGAGCTTAATAATGTAAGAGGCACCAGCGCAGGCAACTTTATGCCCGTGGCCGCCGGCGGTGATTATCACGTTATCTCTCACAAGTGCGCTCTCGGCCACACTCCCGGCGCAGAAGCTGACTGTGAAAATGATCAGACCTGTACCGTGTGCGGTGACGTACTTGTTTCCGCACTCGGTCACGATTACGAAGCAGTTGTAACCAAACCTACCTGCGTAGACGGCGGTTATACCACCCATACCTGTGGCAACTGCGGCGACAGCTATATTGATAGCGAAGTAG
>JAZSDB010000079.1:0-1654 GCA_045530975.1 Eubacteriales bacterium | reverse complement strand
ACTTATATGTGCTTATACAACTTTTCATTTTAAACCTCGCAAAATACTTTAAAGAATTATTTCCTTGCCGGTTTCGGCGGAATCGTAGATTGCCTGAAGCATTCTCTGCATATCAACCGCCTGCTCAATAGGATATTTGGTTTCCTTTATACCCTTCAATGCGCAATCTGCGAAATGTTCGATTTCGAGCTTAACCTTATCGTTGGCAGGATTCACGTTGATACTATCGGTGGAAAGGTATTCATTACGTTCACCGTAAATTACGAGGGGCTCAATCGTAGCGCCTGCCTTAGTTCCGCAGATAAGAGTTTCGCTCTTTTCGGGGGCATTGATTGCCCAGCTTGCCTCAAAAAGCATTGTGGCGCCATTTTCAAAATGGATTACGCCTGCTCCCGAATCCTCGCAATCAAACCTATTATCGGGGCAAGGAGTACCCTGCCATCTTCCGACGCCCTTGGTCTGATAATCGCCGATATTATTATACACATTGGCGGAAACACGGGTGGGTTTGGGAGTACCCATAAGATACCAAGCGGCATCTATACGGTGTATACCTATATCGATAATAGGGCCGCCGCCCGAGGTTTTTTTATCGGTAAACCAGCCGCTGGGAGTCCCTCTGCGGCGTATATTTGTGGTTTTTGAATAATAAACATCGCCAAGCTCACCTTTATCGTACAGTTCACGGAGATACATATTGGCATAACCGAAGCGTGAAGGCACCGCAAGGAAGAAAACTATATCATTTTTCTTTACTGCCTCTTCCATAAGGAGAGCATCGGACAAATTCATAGCAAGAGGTTTTTCACACATTACGTGTTTACCCTTATTTGCAGCAGCGATAAGAACATCCTTATGGGCATTATTCCAAGTGCAGATATCAACAGCATCGATATCCGATTTTTCAAGCATTTCTTCCACAGAAGAATAAACTTCTGCAATACCAAATTCCGCTGCCAAGGATTTTGCTCTTTCAAAATCTATATCGCAGATTGCCACGGGTTTACAGTTGGTTAGCTGTTGGTATGCGGGCAGGTGGGCACTTCTGGCAATATTGCCAGCACCGACGATGCCTATTCTCAATACGTCCATAATATCTTCTCCTCTGTATTTATTAATTTCACAATAGCACAACGGAACAAAAATGTCAATCACTTCAACGACAAAGATATAGCATAAATCGCTCTATAACAAAACAAAAAGGACAGGTTGTTCGCCTGTCCTTTTATAACTGAATTATTCAGCTGCAGTTTCTTCAGCAGGAGCTTCTTCTTTAACTTCTGCCTTGGGAGCTGCCTTCTTAGTAGCCTTTTTAGCGGGCTTCTTTTCTTCTACCTTGGGCTCTTCCTTCTTCTCTTCCTTTACGGTGTAGAGAGATTCAGCACCAACGAGCTCGATGATAGCCATTTCTGCGCCGTCGCCTCTTCTGGGGCCGATTTTAAGAACACGGGTGTAACCACCGTTTCTTTCATCATAGAGAGGAGCGATCTTGGTGAAGAGTTTATAAACTACGCTTTCCTTCTTGAGGAATGCGATAGCCTGTCTTTTAGCGACAAGGGTATTCTTCTTGCCGAGAGTGATCATTTTATCAGCAAGTGCGCTGACTTCGGCAGCACGGGTAACGGTGGTTTCGATTCTTCCCTTTTCGAGAAGG
>JAZSDB010000038.1:0-4474 GCA_045530975.1 Eubacteriales bacterium | reverse complement strand
GGTCTGCGCCCCATAAAAAGCGGTAAAATGATACACAAGGGCGATAATATCGTAGGGCTTTCTCCCAAGGCTATTCTGGAAAAGGGCATTTCCATGTCCTTCATTCCCGAGGACCGCTTGGGCATGGGTCTGGCTCCCTCTATGTCTATCACCGACAATATGCTCTTAAAGAAATACAAGGCCGCAAAGGGTCCCTTTGTTGACCGCAAGCTTGGCAGAGCGGATGCAATGGAGGTAATAGAATCTCTGGAGGTAGTTACTCCAAGCACCGAAACCCCTGTAAGACGTCTTTCCGGTGGTAATGTGCAGAAGGTGCTTTTGGGACGTGAAATCAAAGCAGGCCCCAATGTTATAGTCACCGCATATCCCGTAAGAGGTTTGGATATAAATTCCTCCTATGCCATATACAATATTCTCAACAAGCAGAAAAAGGATGGCGTGGGCATACTTTTTGTCGGCGAGGACCTGGACGTAATGATTGCACTTTGCGACAAGATTATGGTTCTCTGCCACGGCAAACTTATGGGCGTTGTTCACGCTCACAAGACCAGCAAGGAAGAGATTGGATTGATGATGACCGGTGCTCTCGACCTCAGCGAAAAATACGAGGACAAACCCGCCGGCTTTGCAAAGGATACACTTTTTGAAGATTCTGACAACGAGGAGGAGGCATAATATGGGATTTCATATAGTCAAGCGTGACAACTGCCCTATGTGGAAGCGTTGCTGCTTTTATGCCGCCGCTATCATTATAGCACTCCTTATCGGCGCCGCCATTCTTATGGCCATAGGTGTTAATCCTCTCAAATACTATTACCGTATGTTCACTATGGGTATGGTTGAAAGCAAAACACCCTATAAAACCCTGATAAACTATTTAAAGAAATTTGTTCCCCTTGCCCTTACCTCGGTGGGACTCTCTCTTGCGTTTAAAATGAAATTCTGGAACATCGGCGGTGAAGGTCAGTTTATTGTGGGCTCTATTGCGGCGGCTTGGGTTGCCTTTAAGATGGGTCCCTCCCTTTCCCCGTTCCTCACAATAGTTATCATGTGCATCGTTTCCATGATAGCCGCAGGACTTATGGGCTTGATTGCAGGTGCGCTTAAGGTAAAATTCGGCACCAACGAAACACTTATGACCTTGATGCTGAACTATGTGGCGCTATATGCATTGAAGTTTATCGGAGAAACAAAGTCCGATTGGAACTTTTTCTTGAAGCCGGAATCGGCACGTCCCGTTTTCCGCAATTTCTCCGAATTCGCTTCCTTTAAAACCTTCCCCATCGGCGAAAAGTTCGAATTGAACATCTGTGTAATACTGACCTTTGTGGTAGGCGCACTGATTTTCATTTATTTGAAATACACCAAGCAGGGCTATGAAATAAGCGTTATAGGTGATAGCGCAGGCACTGCAAATTATGCAGGTATGAAGGTAAACCGCATTATACTGCGCACGGTTTTCCTTTCTGCCGCAATAATCGGTCTTGCGGCCGCCTTTAAGGTTGGCACCGCAGGCGTACTGTCCACCTCCATTACCGATGACGTGGGTTGGACAGGTATAATCGTTGCCTGGCTGGCACAGCTGAACACCGTTGTGATTTTTGCGGTTTCCGCCCTTATCTGCGTGCTTCAGCACGGTTGTACCATTGCAGCTTCGGTATTCCCTCAGGTAGACTCCAGCTTTGCAAATATGCTTCAGGGCGCTATATTGTTTTTAGTATTGGCGGCCGATTTCTTAACCAGATTCCGTATAGTCCGTGCAGAAAAGTGAGGTGAAGGTTTATGGATAAACTTGGCGTTATAACATCTTTCGTTTATAATATAGTTGTTTACAATATTCCTTTGCTTTACGGCACAGTAGGTGAAATAATGGTGGAAAAATCCGGTTCCCTTAACCTTGGTGTTGAGGGTACAATGGCGGTTGGTGCCATTTTCGGATACATCTGCGGCTGTTATGCAAACAGCTTGGGCGTGGGCATTGCCACCGCATTCCTTATGGGTGCCCTCTGCGGATTGATTTTTGCCGCCCTTACCGTTTCTCTCAAGGCAAATCAGAATATTACCGGTCTCACTCTTACAACCTTCGGCTTGGGCATATACTTCTTTGTGGGCAACGGACTAAAATCCATAGATTGGCCCATAATGGATAATTGCTCCAACATCAAGAGCGGCTTTGAAGCCATAAAAATTCCCTTACTTTCGGATATTCCTGTTATAGGAAAGGGTCTTTTCAGCCATAATATTCTTGTTTATCTCGGAATTGTAATTGCCATTGCCGTTTGGTGGTATTTAAAGCACACCTCCATGGGCCTTCGTCTGCGTGCAGTAGGTGAAAACCCCGGTGCGGCCGATTCCGTAGGTATAAACGTTAACCGTACAAAATACATCCATATCTGCATCGGTTGCGGTATTATGGGTATAGGCGGTTATTATATGGGCCTTAACCTTTCCGGCTCCTTCAACAGCAGCTGTTGGATAAACGGCTACGGCTGGATTGCGGTAGCGTTGGTTATCTTTGCCAACTGGAATTCGGTTATGGCTATATTGGGAACCTTTGTATTCGGTCTGTTCAATACCCTTTATGTTTCGGGAAGCAGCCTTGCGGCCGCATTCCCCAAGGGCTTGGGTTGGCTGGATAAAATCCCCGCTCAGCTTTATCAGGCACTTCCCTTCATCATTACTGCCATTGTTTTGATTGGCTCTTCTATCCGTAACAAGCGCGGCAGTAGTGGGCTTCCCGCCGCTTTGGGTGTAAACTATTTCCGTGAAGAGCGTTGAGGTCATTGATATGAAAAAGATACTTGTAGTCGTTGATATGCAAAAGGATTTTGTGGACGGAGCTCTCGGCACCTCAGAAGCCGTGGCTATCGTTGATAAGGTGGTTGAAAAAATCCGCACCTTTGACGGAGATATTATTGTCACCTACGATACCCACAGTGAAAGCTATATGTCCACAAGGGAGGGCAAAATGCTCCCTGTTCCCCATTGTATTAAAGGCACCGACGGTTGGGAGTTGGATACAAAAATCCAAGCCGAGCTAAGCAAACGCCCCTACAAGGCATTGGAAAAGCCCACCTTCGGTTCGGTCGCTCTTCCCGAGTATTTGAAAACCAACTATGATACTTCGGACATTTCCGTGGAGCTTATTGGCTTGTGTACCGATATTTGCGTTGTTTCAAATGCGCTTTTGGTTAAGGCCAATTTCCCCGAAATAGAGGTTTCGGTAGATTCCGCCTGCTGTGCGGGCGTTACCGTTGAAAGCCACAATGCGGCACTGACCACCATGAAGATGTGTCAGATTAATGTAAACTAAAAAGCTATCTCTTATATATTTGGAGGTTTTTATGTTTAACGCTTTGGAAACAAAAAACAAGTGCGTGGAATGGATTCGTGAGTTTTTCGAGAAAAACGGCAAGGGCTGTAATGCAGTCTTGGGCATATCCGGCGGCAAGGACAGCTCAATTGCGGCCGCTCTTTGTGTAGAAGCGCTGGGCAAGGACCGTGTAATCGGAGTGCTTATGCCTCAGGGCGTACAGCACGACATCGACAAGGCATATATGCTGGTAAATCATCTGGGCATAAAGCACTATGAGGTAAACATAAAGGATGCGGTAGACGCCATTCTGGCAAGCATCCCCGAGGAGCTTCAAATCACCGCTCAGACAAAGCAAAACCTTCCTCCCAGAATTCGTATGTCCACCCTTTATGCTGTTTCGCAAAGCTGTAACGGCAGAGTTTGCAACACCTGCAATCTTTCCGAGGATTGGGTTGGATATTCCACACGTTACGGCGATGCCGCAGGCGATTTCTCTCCGATGAGTCATCTTACCGTTGCAGAGGTTAAGGAAATAGGTTATCTTCTCGACCTCCCCCGTGAATTGGTTGATAAAATTCCCATTGACGGTTTGTGCGGCAAAACCGACGAGGACAATTTGGGCTTTACCTATGCCGAGCTGGACAGATACATCCGCACCGGAGAAATCGAAAATGCCGACAAAAAGGCAAGCATCGACCGCAAGCATAAAATGAACCTCTTTAAGCTTCAGCTTATGCCCTCCTTCGATCCGGATATACCCGTTGCAATAAAGGATTAAATACAAAAAGAACCATCGCTGATGGTTCTTTTTTTGCAGAAAAACGAAATAGCTGTATATATGTATATTTCTTTTAAGTAATAAAGTAAAAACGGGCTTTCCCGTATTGAAAAAATTATAATATAAGTATACTTAAAGCAAGAACCAAAAAAAGCAACAAAATGAAAAAGCTTTTAAAACTGATTCCCCTTGCTCTTGCGGCAATAATGATCTTTGCCTTAATCCCCATATCAGCTTCTGGCGTTACCTTGGTAAAGGATATGTAGTTTGTTTGCCTTGGCAACAGCATTACCCATTTTGGCTCATATAAAACAGGCCAAAACGATGAATTCGGAAATGCCATTTATGCCAATGCCTCTCCCAATCATCTGGCACCCTCA
>JAZSDB010000135.1:0-6016 GCA_045530975.1 Eubacteriales bacterium | reverse complement strand
GTCGTTGCGTTGTTGGTAGAAATGGCAATGGGAATCGTATAAAGAGAAATAACACTATTGAAATACTGTTTACAAAAAGCCGTCATTTGCGGCTTTTTTGTTTATATAAAGACAAAAGTTGACATTTTGTTAATTTATGATAGAATGGAAAAGGCAGGGTGACGCCTGCCGAAATAATAAAATAACAGGAGATATTTAAAAATGGCCAACAACCTTGTTTACGGCATTCACGACAAGCCCAAGTTCAATCAGCTAATAGTTTTTGCCATTCAGCAGTTGCTTGCTATTATGGCCGCAACAATTGCAGTTCCCACAATTGTAGGTAACGGAATGTCTATTTCCGCAGCGCTCTTCGGTGCAGGTATCGGCACCTTGGTTTATCAGGTTCTCACCAAGTTCCGCAGCCCTGTTTTTCTCGGTTCTTCCTTCGCATTTATCGGATCGATGTGTGCCGCCTTTGCCGGTGCATCTTCTATGAGCTTGGGTTATCTCGGGCTTTTAATAGGTGCTGTATTTGCTTGTCTTGTTTATGTGGTTATTGCAATAATTGTAAAAATCATCGGTGTTGCCTGGATAAACAAGCTTATGCCTACGGCAGTTATCGGTCCCACAGTTGCTCTTATCGGTCTTTCCTTGGCATCGGCCGCCGTTAATGATGTATTTTCCTACGGTCCCAAGGACGGTAACGGTGCATTTATTATGAGCGGAAGCATTTGGGTTTCTCTTGTTTGTGCTCTCGTAACCCTGACCGTTGTAATTCTTTGTGCCACCTACGGAAGCAAAATGACCAAGCTTATTCCCTTTATCATAGGTGTTTTGGCCGGCTACGGCACCGCTTTGATATTTACCTTTATCGGCACCTTTGCGGGAATTGACGCCTTTAAGGTTATTGATTTCACTCCCTTTACAAATCTTACTGCCAACGGTGTAAATCTTGATACATTTATTTCGGTGCCCGACTTCACCTTTATTGAAGGATTCAAGGGCATTAAGGATTTTGACATGAGCTATCTTGTTACCGTTGCGGTAGCTTACATTCCAGTAGCATTTGTTGTATTTGCAGAGCACATTGCCGACCACAAAAATCTTTCCAGCATTATCGGTGAAGAGCTGTTGGAAAACCCCGGCCTGCACCGTACTCTTCTCGGTGACGGTATCGGCTCCTTCTTCGGCGCCCTGTTTGGCGGATGCCCCAACACCACCTACGGTGAATCGGTGGGTTGTGTGGCTATCACAAGAAATGCCTCGGTTGCAACAATTTCAACTACTGCAATTCTTGCCATTCTTATCTCCTTTGTTTCTCCCTTTATTGCTTTTCTTGATTCTATTCCCGGCTGTGTGATGGGCGGTGTTTGCATTACCCTTTACGGTTTTATTGCTGTATCCGGTTTGAAGATGGTTCAGAAGGTGGACCTTGAGGACAATGCAAATCTCTTTACGGTTTCGGTTATACTTATATGCGGTATCGGCGGTATGGCGATGTCCATCGGTAAGGTTACCATTACCGCTATTGCCTGCGCTTTGATTCTCGGTATTGTTGTTAATATCCTTTTGAACAAATTTAAAAAGACCGATTCCAAAAACTAAGAGGAGCAGAAAATGAAAAACTACGATAATGTAATAATTTTTGACCACCCGCTCATTCGCCATAAAATTGCCATTTTGCGTGACGAGCGCACCAGCATGAAGGAATTTCGTGAGTTGGTGGAGGAAATAACCACTCTTATGACCTATGAAAGCTTGAAGGACGGAATTCTTACCACCGAAATAGAGGTAAAAACTCCCCTTGAAACCTGCACTCAGACGGTAGTTTCGGACAATTCTATTGCAATTGTTCCCATTCTCCGTGCGGGCTTGGGTATGGTTAACGGTGTACACGTGCTCTTCCCTTCAGCGAGAGTCGGTCATATCGGTATGTACCGAAACGAGGAAACTCTCACCCCCGAAACCTATTATTGCAAGCTCCCCGCAGGAATTGAAGACAAGGTTGTTTTGGTTGTAGACCCCATGCTTGCAACCGGAGGCAGTGCCTGCGATGCTATCAAGATTTTAAAGGACAAGGGCTGCAAGAAGATTAAATTTATGGCAATCATCGGCGCGCCCGAGGGCGTTTCCAAGGTTGCGGAGGCCCATCCCGACGTAAATATTTACGTTTCCACCCTGGACAGATGTCTGAACGAAAACGGCTACATCCTTCCCGGTCTTGGTGATGCGGGTGACAGACTTTTCGGCACAAAATAATCGATTTAAACACAAAAACAGCACTCAATGAGTGCTGTTTTTTCTTTGATGACGGATTATTGTTTTTCTTGGGTTTTATAGGAATCCACTATTTCTTCCAGACGTGTTTCTGTAGCGTCATCAATTTTATCAAGCTCGGATGCAAAGGTGCCGTTGGGCTTTTTAATCATATCGCAAACGGTTTGGAATACATCCAGATTATAAATCTCGGCAAGCTCACAGGTGCGGTTTTCAAAAATGATATCCAGCATACGCATGGAATCTTCATCACGGGCAACCTGATACTGAAGAGTCTGCTCATAGAACACGGGATTGAGCTTTTTACGGGATACGGCGGAAAGGGATTCTATAAGATAACCTGCAATCTCCAGATCCTCGCCGACAACAAAATTGGGAACAACTATACTGTTAGAGGACCAGCAACCGATCTGAGAGCAATAGTTTTCTTGATTTTTATCGTAAAGAGGAACGGGGATAACGCCGAAATCGCTTTCCATATCACGGATATTATCGAGATTGAGGATAGCATCCATAAAGAAAAGCAATCGGTCGGCCTTAAATTCGGGAACTATAATATCTCTTACGGGAACCTTGCTTTCGTTGAAATAATCGTTGGCGGAGATAAAGCCGTTACGGGGCATTTTCAAAAGCTCCTGAGAGCGGTTTATAATGGTTTTCACCCGTTCGCTGTCAACGCTGAGATAAGGGTATCCGTCGGAGCCAACGTCAACAATTTTTTCATCGGCGGCGGTGAGCATATTATAAATAGCTCCGTCCTGACCTGCCAAGCCGTTTATATCGCCGGGGTCACAGCGGTTGTTATTATTTGTATCCTGATAAACCGAGCGGGCCATTTCGAACATAACGTCCTGAGTCCACGCCTTGTTGTCTACCATTTCATAAAGGTTATTGTAGCCGTATTTTTCGGTAATATGATAGGAATCTGCCATCTTTTTATTGAAGGCAATAAAGAGAGTGGCTTCCTTGCCAACGGTGCCTATATCGCTTTGAGCATAGTAGCAATGACCGTTGATGGTAACCGAATCATTAAAGGGTTTGCACCACCATTCACGAGAAAGGTCTATATGAGGAACCTTATTAAGGTCATATAAAAGGCCCTCAATGGAGAGCATACCCGCCTCGATGGCGCAGGGCATTGCAAATATATAATCGTGAGCGGAGCTCATTGCATCGGAAACGATACGGTTATACATCTCGCCGCCGTAGCGATTAAAGGTATAAACCACCTCTTCCTCAACCACGATATCCAGCTTTTCCTCCACTATACGGGTACATTCCAGGGCGGTTGTTAATACCGAGGAAGCAGTTTCCTCGGAAAACTGAGTGTTGTCGGTAGGTTTTATCTGGTGAGTTGTGGCGCTTTGTGCGGTTGCGGTAGTAAGCACACGAACGGTTTTACCGCCAAAGCTAACCCCCTCGGGAATGTCGAGGCCGTAAAAATCGCCATTGGTATCCACCTTAGATTGATCGGACGAAAGAGCTTCATCCTTACAGCCCACCATAGGAAGGCAAATAAAGATAAGCGCAAGGAGCACTGTGAAACTACGTTTAAGCATACATAAACCTCCTTATTTTTTCTCATTATAGCATTCTATTGTATGGTTTTCAACAACATTTAATTATTTTTTAACCTAAAAACTTGTAGAATGGAAAAATTAATGTTACAATACAGAAAAAAGGAAGGAGCGTATTATGGCAGACATTATCAGATTGATGATAGATTTAATAGTTTCCGAAATCGAGCCGAGGGATAATTTTACCTTCCCCGAAAAGCTTGACGACAAGGCCCTGAATATGCTCTATTCCCTCTCCTGCAATCACGATATGTGTCACTTGGTTGCTTCTGCTTTGGAAAAGAGAAATTTAATTAATAGCAAAAGCGAGCTTGGCAGGAAATTCGAAAAGGAAAAGCTGAAATCGGTTTACCGTAATATGCTGAGCAACAACGGGCTTGAGGAGTCCTGCTCGGTATTGGAGGACGCCGAGATAGATTATCTGCCGCTTAAGGGTGCGGTAATACGTTCTTTGTACCCCGAGGAATGGATGCGTATAAGTCGTGACACCGACATACTGATACACAGAAATGACCTTGACAGAGCAGTGGAAATTTTTAAAAACAAGGGTTATGATGACCGAGGACGGGATTTTCACGACCACCATTTGGTTTCGCCGCAGAAATGCCATCTCGAGCTTCATTTTTCCATAGAAGAAAAGCAGGAAAAAGCCGATGCTGTCTTGAACAAGGTGTGGGAAAATTCCTATTTAAAGGAATCCTTCCGTTGGGCGATGAGCAATGAATTTTTTATGTTCTATGCCATAGCCCACGCCGCATTTCATTTTGTGGCAGGCGGGTGCGGTATTCGTTCACTGATAGATTTGCATTTGATGGAAAAGAAGCTTTGCTTTGACCAAAGCAAGCTTGAGCAATTCTTGACAGACGCGGAGCTGAACGATTTTTACCGAGGAATTCAAGCCCTTAACAGAGTTTGGTTTGAGGGTGAAAAGCATAGTCCCGTCACCGCCAAAACCGAAAAATACATTATCACGGGCGGAGCTTTCGGCACAAAATCAAACATTTCTGTGGCAGGTCAAATAAAGCAGGGCGGTAAAGTGAAATATTTTGTTTCAAGAATTTTTATGCCCAAAAGAGAGCTGCAAATCAAATATCCCAAGCTGAAAAAATATCCCATACTGCTTCCCTATTATGAGGTTTGCCGATGGTTTGGGCTTTTGAGCAAAAATGGATTATCCAATGCAAAGGGTGAGCTTGGTTCTTCGCAGGAAGAGGATTATTCCGAAATGTTCACGGAATTGGGTTTGAAATAAAATAAAGGGTGCAAATTGCGCCCTTTTATTTTATCTTTTCAGGGGTGCTTTTCTCTGCTTTTTGCATATACTGCAATGAGAAATTTGCAAAGGAAGATGCCTATGCCCCAAGGAAATCTTATTTTCATTCTGCGCACGGCCAATGAAGCCCTACCCATCAACAACAGCTTGATAACCGTAACCGACCAAAGCGGAAACACGGTTTTCTTAGACCGTTTAAATGCCGCAAACAGCGGTATTTCCACCACGGCAACCCTTGAAACTCCTCCCCTGTCCCTTTCCCTTAACAGCAAGGAAGCGCTTCTTCCCTATTCTGTTTATAACGTACAGATACGTGCAGAGGGAAATTACAGAATGGAGATTGACGGGATACAGCTTTTTGAAAACACCACCACACGTCTGCCCATAGAGCTTATCCCGCTGCCCGCAGGCGTCCTTTCACCTGAGGATGAGCAAATAATTATAATAAAAATACCTCCACACATATTAAGATCACCCGACGGCAATCCTGCAGTACCATTACCCAACACAGAGGCCCCTGCAAGCTACCAAGACGACGCTGTGCCTGCCGTTATTATCGGCGAAGGGGTATTTATACCCGAAACCATAACCGTTCATTTGGGAGCTCCCGAAGCCGATGCGGCCAATGTCACCGTTGCCTTTACAGATTACATTAAAAACGTAGCCAGCAGTGAAATATATCCAACCTGGCCGAGGGAAGCCCTTGAAGCAAATATAATTGCACAGATATCCCTTACATTAAACAGAATTTACACCGAATGGTACAGAAGCAGAGGATACGATTTTGACATAACCAATTCCACCGCCTTTGACCAAAGCTTTGTTAACGGAAGAAATATATTTGAAAACATTGGGCAAACCGTATCGGAAATATTTAATTCCTACGTTCGCCGCAGAGGTAACGTTG